>NZ_JARFIS010000399.1:0-316 GCF_029076575.1 Faecalibacterium sp. DFI.5.82 | reverse complement strand
TGTACCACGATTTCAGCGAGGAAGCCAGAGAAGCCGGGTATCTGCCCAGCCTCGCAGGTAATCCGAGTCGTGGTTTCCCGGAGGAATCCGCATGGCTTGCCGAACAGCGGAACCGCCCGGAGTTTCGCCAGACCCTTGCGGAAGAATACGCCGCCTTCTGGACGGCCTACCAGCAGGACCGGGAGTTGCTGCGCTTCCACTACCACACACCGAGAGAGATTTGGGAAAACCTGAAAGACCTGTCCCTGCCCCGCACTGCCTTTACCTCTCAGCTGATGGAAGTACCTGCGGTCAAGCAGTTCATCACAGAGGACGA
>NZ_JARFIS010000398.1:0-317 GCF_029076575.1 Faecalibacterium sp. DFI.5.82 | reverse complement strand
ATCAAGGAAAACGCTGTTTGATAATTTTGTTTTTAAGATTTGTGCTACTGTTGTTTTTCAAACACCCATTGCCCCGCCGATTAAAAATATTTTCTTCATGTGGCTATTCACCCGCTTAATAATTGCTTTGACAAAATTATAGCACAGAAGTATGAACTTTTCTACCGCTTGTGTGACATGACAAGCCTTTTTTGAAAAATCGTCATTATGACAGGCGATAAAGAAGCAGAAACCACTTTACAGACCGCCGCCCCGTATGGTACAATATTTGTACTGAATAGCGGGGAGGCTGTCGGAAATGGAGGAAACCATGATTA
>NZ_JARFIS010000397.1:0-317 GCF_029076575.1 Faecalibacterium sp. DFI.5.82 | reverse complement strand
CGATCTGCTGCCCGTAGTTGGTGCGGTTGTCCGTCATAGTCAGCAGAATGCCCTCAATTTTTAGTTTCGGGTTGATCTTCCGCCGGACTTTTTGGACGGTCTGCAAAAGCTGTTCCAAGCCCTTCGCAGACAGGTACTGCGCCTGCACCGGAATCAGGGTGGTGTCCGCTGCAGCCAAGGCATTGACGGTCAGCATCACAAGGGAAGGGGTGCAGTCCAACAGAATGAAATCGTAGTCGTACTTCGCAACTTCAAGCACTTGTTTGAGCATCTTTTCCCGGTTCATGCAGTTGACGAGAGACACTTCCAGCCCTGCC
>NZ_JARFIS010000396.1:0-317 GCF_029076575.1 Faecalibacterium sp. DFI.5.82 | reverse complement strand
CCGTGACCAGCTCAGGCAGAGAGGTGCCCAGCGCCACAAAGGTCAGGGCAATGACGGATTCCGGCACGCCCAGCGCCTGCGCGATCAGGGTGCCTTTGTCCACCAGCAGATTTGCGCCAACAGCGATCATGGCTGCGCCGAGTACGAGCAGGCCGATCTCCTTGGCAAAGGACATTTCCTTTTCCGGCTCGTCCTCAACGTCTTCCGGGGCGGGGGCGTTTTTCATCGCCAGCACATTGCAGACCATGTAGGCCACGAACATTGCCAGCAGCACAATGCCGATGGGGCGGCTGAAGTAGCCGGTGGTGTAGGCCACG
>NZ_JARFIS010000395.1:0-317 GCF_029076575.1 Faecalibacterium sp. DFI.5.82 | reverse complement strand
TGTCAAGCAAAAGCGTTTTACCGTGTCTGTGCAAAGTGTTTTGCCACACTTTTACCATGTCTTTACAGAGTCCTTGTCATAATGCGAACCGCGTGCCCATTTTCCGCTTAATTTTCCCAAAAAGTATTGACACCACCCTCATAGCATGATAAGATATCATCGATTTTGAGAGACAAAGCGTGTCAGAGTCTTTTCAAAGCAAATTACCTGGGACCGCCCATCGGGGCTTAGGCCATACGGACAGCCGGGTCCACTGCCGACCGGCGGCGCAAGCTGCCATTATTGATTGAGTTGAAAGCTCAAATTTTATAAGTTGG
>NZ_JARFIS010000394.1:0-317 GCF_029076575.1 Faecalibacterium sp. DFI.5.82 | reverse complement strand
GATGTTTCCTGTCAATTTGAATACTTTTTGTCCGTCACTCGTGGACTTTTGGCGAATCAGGATAAAGTTTTGCCAAATGGCTTGCACTTTGATGCTTTACTGTGGTAAAATCAAAGCGTACTTTCATTTGGAAAGACAAGGGGGAAAAAGTATATGACCAACATCTGCATCATCGCCACCCTCATCATCTCTCTGGTGGCTATGCTGTTGGTTGGGGTTGCATACAGCAAGTCCAACAACGACAGCACCGATTTCTACCTTGGCGGCCGCAAGATGGGCCCGCTGGTCACGGCCATGAGTGCCGAAGCCAGCGATAT
>NZ_JARFIS010000393.1:0-317 GCF_029076575.1 Faecalibacterium sp. DFI.5.82 | reverse complement strand
CAAGAGCTTTTGAGAGCAATTGTAGGGCACTGTTTGTACGTATGCGTTGACTAACCGATTGAAAAGGTGTTATTCTAATAACGAAGAAACCGTTCCGCACTGTTTCAGCAGGTGGAACGGCTGTTTTCTTTCCCGGGAGTTCCGGGCACAGCTGAATCAAACAGGCAGGTGATACAATTGAAGCAGGCAAATCATGCGCCGCAGTCCTTGTGGCGCAGGCGGCTGCCCGGATATGCGGCCATGGGTGCGGCAACGCTTGCCATGGCGCTTGGCCTTGGCGGGCTGATGCAAAGCCGCACCACGGTGGCCGGAACGGC
>NZ_JARFIS010000392.1:0-317 GCF_029076575.1 Faecalibacterium sp. DFI.5.82 | reverse complement strand
GGCAGGTGGAAATGCCGGTCTGCAACGCAAAGAGCGTTGCTTCGTCCTCCTTGCTCAGACCAAGGAAAACCTTGCAGCGGATGGGCAGGTCCTTACCGCCGTTGCACGCCCGACGTGCCTCCACCGTGTTCTGCCCGTCAAAAACGTAATAGCGGCCATCCCGGAAGCTGACCTTCGGATCATTCGCAATGTACTCCGAGAAGTTTTCCGCAATGGATGCCACCTTCTCCGTGCGCAGAAGGCGCTGGTATTCCATGCAGGGGAAGAGCAATGCGCTGTTCACGATCTGGTAGGTAAAGGTGCTTTCGGGCAGGGTG
>NZ_JARFIS010000391.1:0-317 GCF_029076575.1 Faecalibacterium sp. DFI.5.82 | reverse complement strand
GATGCGGACGTTGTCCGCCGGATGGCAGGTGTGACCGACCGGAGCTATCTGTTCCATATTTCAGATGCGCTGGAAGCGCAGGATGCCGCCGCGGCACTGGCACAGCTGCCTCAGCTGCGCCAGCAGTCGGTGGATGTGAAGCGGCTGACCGAGGAGCTCATTGCCCATTACCGTGCGCTGATGCTGGTGGCCCTGCCCGGCGGGCAGGCACTGCTCACGGGTGTATCCCCGGAAGAGGAAAAGCTCTATCTGGAAAAAGGCCCCCGGATGGGGCAGCGGGAGGCGATCCGGGCCATCCGGGCTCTGGGCAACGCTCT
>NZ_JARFIS010000390.1:0-317 GCF_029076575.1 Faecalibacterium sp. DFI.5.82 | reverse complement strand
CATCGTTGTGGCGGCGGGTGTACTCGCAGCTGAAGCTGTCGGAGCAGCAGCAGGCGCGGATGCCCTTGACCTTGTTGTCGGCCATGCTGATGCCGACACCGGTGCCGCAGAACAGCAGGGCCTTGTCGCACTGGCCGCTGACCACAGCGTCACAGGCAGGCAGTGCCATATCGGGGTAATCCTCGCTGGCAGTGCTGTGGGTGCCAAAGTCGATATACTCCAGCCCCAGCTCGTCCAGGTGAGCCTTGACGGCTTCCTTCTGTTCATAACCGCCATGGTCGGCGGCAAGCGCAATGGGTTTTGCCATGAGAAATTTC
>NZ_JARFIS010000039.1:0-601 GCF_029076575.1 Faecalibacterium sp. DFI.5.82 | reverse complement strand
CAATGTTATTTTAATCAAGCAGCCACTTCAACTATATTTTCCAAAAACTTTTCAACAAATTTCTTTTTCGGGCTACTTTTGGGCCGTTTTCGATGGCTCGTAAGTAGAGGGACAATTTTTCGGAAGCCTTAAATTCCGAAGATTTTCTATAAAACTCCGTTCTTTGAAAACAGAATAGTTCAATCGTCCGGTACTTCACAAAAGGTACTTCTGTAACTCGCAGCCCGGTCATAACGAAGACGGGGTGGCTGAAACGCCAATGGTGCGGTGCAAGTCCGCCGCCGGACGATTCCCCACTCCTAGGGAAGTCGAGGACCAATATGGGAGACCTTAACTTATTAACGCAGTTGAGCACTTGTTTCGTGCTTTTCTGCGACTGGAGAATTGGAACCCACCAATTCTCGTTACATACGCTTTGTTTCCGATTTCTGCTTCAGCTGGAGGTGATCAACATTTCAGAATATCTTACCACGCAAACTCCGCTGCCGCCGTTTCTCCCATACCCACGCTTTCTTTTGGAACTTGACCTGAGCCAGACTGCAAAAATGACTTATGCGCTGCTGCTCGACCGTGCCACGCTCTCGCAGAAAAATCTCTGGAC
>NZ_JARFIS010000389.1:0-317 GCF_029076575.1 Faecalibacterium sp. DFI.5.82 | reverse complement strand
GCCTTCCGCTGTGATTATGGTCTGGTGGAAACGGTGGCTCATTTAACCGCCGCCAAATACTATATGCCCGATGTAGATTTCATCATCGATATCGGCGGTCAGGACATGAAGAGCTTCAAGATCGAGGATGGTGCCATCAGCAACATCTTCCTGAACGAGGCCTGCTCCTCCGGCTGCGGCAGCTTTTTGCAGACCTTTGCTCAGGCATTGGGATATGATGTCAAGAAGTTCGCCGCTCTCGGCCTGTTCGCAGACCGCCCCGTGGATATGGGCAGCCGCTGCACCGTGTTTATGAACAGCTCGGTCAAGCAGGCCCA
>NZ_JARFIS010000388.1:0-317 GCF_029076575.1 Faecalibacterium sp. DFI.5.82 | reverse complement strand
GCCGGATGCAGCAGACCATGCAGGAACTGCTGAAGCAGAACCCGGCTCCGAACAAAGAGCGGCATCAGATGGAGTGGGTGCAGCACATGAACAGCCTGAAAGCACAGGCCGAGGAACTGGTGATAAACGAGCTGATTTACAGCTAAGTTTCTTCGATGTGGCTATTCCCACCGAAGCCGAACAAATTGAATCCATCGACCAAGCGGAGAGCGAAAAATCGCCCTCCGCTTTTGTTTTGTCGCAGGCGGAGATTGAAAATGCGCTGCGGAGAGGTTACAATGTTGAAGGCAGCAAACTTCGGATATGGAAAATTTATC
>NZ_JARFIS010000387.1:0-317 GCF_029076575.1 Faecalibacterium sp. DFI.5.82 | reverse complement strand
TCGGGCATCTCAAAGCGTACCACTGTTTTGTCGGTTTCACCGTTCGGGTAAATGCTGCTGAATGCCTTGCCGATTTCCTGACCGTTGATATTCGTAATATCTACATTGGATTCTAAGGTGAGGACGGTGCCTGCATAAGAATACAGATCCCATGCGGTGCCCTGCACCAAATCAGAGCCAGTTTCACCGGGGACGAGAGGATGAGTGTCGTTTACCTTCACGATGGCTCCACCATTCACGGTAACAGAGCGATAATTTCCACTCAGCACGGTTCCCTGGGTGAGAATGCTGTCTTTTACGTTGAATGCACCGCCGGT
>NZ_JARFIS010000386.1:0-317 GCF_029076575.1 Faecalibacterium sp. DFI.5.82 | reverse complement strand
GGATACCGTCCTCGGCACGCAGAACCCGCAGCTGGCCGGTGCGGAAGGCCTCGCAGGTGTGGCGGAGCTGTGCCAGCTGTGCCAGCACGGGACGCAGGCGCTGTTCGTGGGCATACCACCGGAAGAAAGCCAGGTTGAAGGGGTCCCGGTAGCCCTGCATGGCAATCTCGTCGCCGTAGTACAGGCAGGGCACACCCGGCAGGGTGTAGATGATGGCGTAGGCCATCCGCAGGCGGAGCAGGCCCACCTCGTAGGCATCGCCGGTCACACAGCGGCCGCTCTGCCACGCGCGGCCCCGGCCATTGGCGGGCTCGTCA
>NZ_JARFIS010000385.1:0-317 GCF_029076575.1 Faecalibacterium sp. DFI.5.82 | reverse complement strand
CGAGAATCTGACCAACCTCATTGCTATCCCTCGCAGCGACTGCATCATAGCGCACTGTGGATGGGGCTATGTGCAGTTTGGTGAGCGTGGTTTTCTTTTTCATAACAAGAACACTCCTTTGTGATCCGGTAGCTCTATTATAGTATAGAAAATATAAGAAATCAACAGGAAATCTCTAAAATGGCGATAAATTCGTACTTGACATCTCCATAAAGTGGGTGTATAATCAAACCAAATCCACAAATAACAGCCTTTTGGTGTTATTTTCGTATGGGATTGTGTTTGTTTGGCGTTTTTTTGCGAGGTGATACTATGAG
>NZ_JARFIS010000384.1:0-317 GCF_029076575.1 Faecalibacterium sp. DFI.5.82 | reverse complement strand
GGTACAGTTTTTCTCCCAGCTGATCCTGCCGCCACAGCCTGCGGCGGCGCGCACCGGCAAAAGCGTTTTCCACCGCACCATGGAATTTCTGGGGCGAGATCAGCGCCACCATGGTCTCACGGCGGGTCGGGACAAGTTCTGCGCGGGATAGATACATGATTCCTCACCTCAATTCTGCCATTGCGTCATGTTCGGTCGCGCCGGGCATTTCCGGCGGGTTTGTGTTCCACTCCCGCACCGGGCGGTAGCCGTTCTGCCGGTGGATGGGGCTGAACGACACCGCCAGATCACGCCGGGGCACGGCAGCAGCATCCGCC
>NZ_JARFIS010000383.1:0-317 GCF_029076575.1 Faecalibacterium sp. DFI.5.82 | reverse complement strand
GCTGGAAATAGATGTTTTCATATTGTCCCGTACATCCATTTTGGTAAAATTACCTCCTATACTCACCCAATTACCAAAACCGTAACGAGCAGAAACAGTATATCCTTTCGTCAATACTTTACCGTAATTAATATATTTCGCAGCATATTTACCACCACTCAAATCCGCAATATTACGCTGAATATAATCTTTTGTATTCCGATAAATCACTCCACTTTCCATATATACAGAATGCCTGCCAAATGTTCTGTTATAGCTCAAATTAAAATTCAAATTGTCACTACTCTCCGGTTTTATACTGATATCTCCCATTTCCA
>NZ_JARFIS010000382.1:0-317 GCF_029076575.1 Faecalibacterium sp. DFI.5.82 | reverse complement strand
GTTGCCATGACCGGCGAGATCACCCTGCACGGCAATGTGCTGCCCATCGGCGGTCTGCGCGAAAAGAGCATGGCTGCTTACCGTGAGGGGATGAAAACCGTGCTCATCCCATAGGATAATGTTCCGGACCTGTACGAGGTGGATGACGAGGTGAAGAAGAATCTGACCTTCCTGCCCATGTCTGACCTCGCACAGGTGCTCAATGCCGCTCTGCTTAAGCCCACGAGCGTTTCTGCCCGTCATCCGCACCCCGCCAAAAAGGCAAAGCCGGTGGAAGCGGCCATCCCGCCCGCACCGGAAAAACCGAAGCCGGGGGC
>NZ_JARFIS010000381.1:0-318 GCF_029076575.1 Faecalibacterium sp. DFI.5.82 | reverse complement strand
CCCTTTCCCGGAGCCTTTCAGGCGAAGGGAGGGATGTCGAATGTCTCTGACAGAAGTTTGTGCTCTGTTGACGGTAGTGATCAGTTTGCTGTCTCTGCTTGTCACGGTCGCGAAAGCCGCATTTGATGCTGGCTGGAAGATTTCTCACGAGAAGAGCGATAAAAACAAAGAAGATTGACCGCCACAGTTCCACAACTCAAACGGTCAATCTTTTTTGATCCACTAGAAACGGGAAGCTGACCAAACATTGCTCGTCAGCACCTTTTCTATTTGTAGTATAGTCAATTTTAATCGCTTTGTCAAGGGATTGCACTCCAT
>NZ_JARFIS010000380.1:0-318 GCF_029076575.1 Faecalibacterium sp. DFI.5.82 | reverse complement strand
CGTCCATCACCCTGCGGGAGCATCAGCTGGGAGCCATCGCTCATGTGCTGTACGGAGGCAATACGCTGCTGGCCCATGAGGTAGGCGCTGGCAAAACCTTTGAAATGGTGGCTGCCGCCATGTAGAGTAAGCGCCTGGGATTGTGCCAGAAATCCCTCTTTGTGGTGCCGAACCATTTGACCGAGCAGTGGGCTTCGGAGTTTCTGCGGATCTATCCCTCCGCCAACATCCTTGTCACTACCAAAAAGGACTTTGAGACCCACAACCGCAAGAAATTCTGCGCCCGGATTGCCACCGGCGTCTATGACGCTATCATCA
>NZ_JARFIS010000038.1:0-631 GCF_029076575.1 Faecalibacterium sp. DFI.5.82 | reverse complement strand
GCTGATTTAGTTGAGCGCATGTATGGCGATTACTATTCACCAACTACCGTTTCAAATATTACTAAGCAAGTTGGCAACTTGGTTGAAGAGTTTCATAACAGGACCTTTAAGCACTCACAGTATGTTTGCGTGTTCTTAGACGCTACTTATATTCCGCTCAAGCGCGGAACTGTTGAGCGCGAAGCGGTTAATATCGCGATTGGAATTCGTAGTGACGGCGGTAAAGAAGTCTTAGACTTCTCGGTAGCACCAAACGAAAATGGTGAAGCATGGCGTGAACTACTTGAAAGTTTACGCAATCGAGGAATTGAACAGGTTCAGTTATTCATCGCCGATGGTTTTATTGGGCTCGAAAATGTGATTGCAGAAATTTATCCAACTGCTAAGTTTCAGCGCTGCTTAGTCCATGTGCTTCGTAACCTCACATCACATGTGCGAAAAAGCGATATGCGAGATTTGATGAGCGAATTTAAAGAAATTCGCCAATCTGAATCAATTGAAGAAGCAAAACAAGCTTTAGATAACTTCATTTTGAAATGGAAAAGCAAATATAGCAACCAGATGCGAAAATTGGGTAAGTTAAGTAACTTATTCACCTTCTACGAATTTCCGCCAAGCATTCGGGCATCAA
>NZ_JARFIS010000379.1:0-318 GCF_029076575.1 Faecalibacterium sp. DFI.5.82 | reverse complement strand
TCCAACAGGAAAGCGAAAAGATCCTCGAAAACATCCCGCAGGCGGGCATCGGCAGGCGGCGCATCTGGGAGCCGGAAACGCTGCCGAAGGATATTCGTCTCATCAACAGCCACTATGATGACCTCTATCGCAATCCAGATGGCGGCGTGATTCAGGTGGATTACCCGAATGGACACAGTTTTACGGCACGGGTGGTACATCTGGATGATTATCACTTTGACATGGGCGGTCTGGGCTATGTGTTCCACATCTGCCAGTTTGCCGAAGTTATGGATCGAAACCATGCAGACTTCTACCCGGAAATTCAGTCACAGGACT
>NZ_JARFIS010000378.1:0-318 GCF_029076575.1 Faecalibacterium sp. DFI.5.82 | reverse complement strand
CGAGGGCGTCGACGCGACCGACAAGGTCGTCACCGTCAGCCTGACGCAAGCCGACACGCTGCTGCTCGGCTCTCTGTCCCCTGACGAGGATCAACAGGTGGAGGTGCAGATCCTCGGCAGGACGGAGGACGGGCGCGCGTTTGCGAGCAACATCATGACCGCCCCGCTCAGCCGGATCCTGAAGGACGGCGTCATCTACGTGAGCGTCGACTTCAATGCCTCGTTCTCTGGCAGCGCGGAGACCTTCGGGGCAAGGATGACCGAGACGCCTGCCTCCATGACCGCCTCCATGAAGGAGACGGGCGGCGGCAGCACCTC
>NZ_JARFIS010000377.1:0-318 GCF_029076575.1 Faecalibacterium sp. DFI.5.82 | reverse complement strand
GCTGGCTGAAAACACCGGCAGAATTGGGCGGCAAGGAACGCTATCGAAATATGATTTTGTTCCATAATATATTTCTTCCACTCCTGCAAGAGTGTCCTAAGAATGAGCTAAAAGAGATAGCCGACACGCTCAAGGCAACAAAGGAACTGATGTTAAAAGTGAACAGTCTGCGCCAGCAGGCTGGTTTGTCCGCAATAGAAAACTAACATTTCATTTGGTGATTGATTAACTGCTTGTGAAAACAACCGATGGAACGCCGGATGCGGTGAAAGTCGCACGTCCGGTGTGGAGTGGGGGAAAATCCGGCGATAACTTCAA
>NZ_JARFIS010000376.1:0-318 GCF_029076575.1 Faecalibacterium sp. DFI.5.82 | reverse complement strand
GCCTTGTTGCCGAGGGGCTGCTGGCCCCTGTGGCCTCCCTTGACCCCGTGATCGCCCCGGCGGCGTTCTATGCTGCCAACCAGCTCTTTCTGGCCGGTGCGCTGGCTGTGGGCTGGCCTGTCCTGCGGGATGGCCTGCAGGGCCTCAAGGGCCGCCCCAGTGCAGACACCATGCCGGCGCTGGCCGCCTGCGGTGCGCTGGTGCAGGCTGCGGTCGCCCGGCTCAACGCCCAGAGCTATCAGAACTCCAGCTGGACGCTGCTTTCCGGCGTGGCCGCACTGGGCCTGTTCCTGGCCCTGCTGGGCAGCCGTGTCCTGC
>NZ_JARFIS010000375.1:0-318 GCF_029076575.1 Faecalibacterium sp. DFI.5.82 | reverse complement strand
TGGAAATCTGCGAGGCGCTGGTGCGCTCCGGTGCCATTGATGCCATCGTTGTGGACTCTGTTGCCGCCAGGGTGCCCCGCGCCGAGATCGAGGGCGAGATGGGCGACAGCCATGTGGGCCTGCAGGCCCGCCTGATGAGCCAGGCCATGCGCAAGCTGACCAGCGTCATCGGCAAGACCAACACCGTCTGCATCTTCATCAACCAGCTGCGTGAAAAGGTCGGCGTGGTATACGGCAACCCCGAGGTCACCACCGGCGGCCGCGCCCTGAAGTATTATTCCTCTGTCCGCATCGATATCCGCCGCGTGGAGGGCCTGA
>NZ_JARFIS010000374.1:0-319 GCF_029076575.1 Faecalibacterium sp. DFI.5.82 | reverse complement strand
TCTGCTGGGCACACAGGGTATCCCCCAGGCCCGCAAGGAGCAGGCTGCCCTGCCCGCACAGACCGAACAGATAGCTGCCCGGGCGGCCCTGCAGGGTCACTGGCACAGCCAGTGCCACAGCCTCCATGTGGTCGTTTTCCTCCGCGACGTAGACATTCTGCACCCCGGCAAAGCGTTCCACAGCGCTACGAACAAACTCCTCCGTGTCGACGCGCTGGGCCTGCCACAGGGCCAGCACCTCCGCCCAATCGGACGGCTGCATCAAACGGTACATGATATAGGATGCCTCCTTTTGTTTCAAATAACAGCAAGAGCAAGA
>NZ_JARFIS010000373.1:0-319 GCF_029076575.1 Faecalibacterium sp. DFI.5.82 | reverse complement strand
TGGGCATCAACCCTTACCGCATGGTATCTTTCGTCCTGAGAGAGCATACGCTCGAAATTCTCACGATTCTCGGCACGGAAGATGGGATAAGCAAGCGGAGGGTCACGCAGCTGAACTTCTCTGTCCGTGATCTGCTCCACACGGAAAGCTGTATCGTCCAGATATACCGTGTCACCGACCTGATAATTCCATTTCGGTTCCTCGGAAGCAGTTGCTTCCACAACTTCGGCAGGCTCTGCCACAGGCGCTTCTGGATGAACCGTCTACATCGCAGCTACGGACTGACGAACTTCCTCCAAATAGTCATTGGCAAGCCATT
>NZ_JARFIS010000372.1:0-319 GCF_029076575.1 Faecalibacterium sp. DFI.5.82 | reverse complement strand
AACGCCTTGCCAGACCAGGCAAGGCGCTATATGAATGGTAAGTGCTAGTTATATAAGGATTGAATAATAGCTAGCAGACAATTTAAGCGAGGGGAAACCATACCCTCAAGAATGATTATACTCTAGTCTAAAGCGTTTTTAAATTAGCCGGTCTGCAAAAAAATGTCATTGCAGCTAAGCGAGTTCGGCATTGGCCAGATCAATGGCTTTAATGATCGAGAGGCCCTCATCAAAGTCATTTTCGGCAGCCAGACGATTAGCTTGCGCGGTTAAGGCATCCTCAAGCGCGACCATTGGCAAAGTCGTCTGGTCGGTTGGC
>NZ_JARFIS010000371.1:0-319 GCF_029076575.1 Faecalibacterium sp. DFI.5.82 | reverse complement strand
GCATATCCGCTGCACGAGGAATGCGGCGTTTTTGGCATCTACGACCGGGCGGGCACCGAGGACGTGGCCGCTGCCGCCTATACTGCCCTGTATGCGCTGCAGCACCGCGGGCAGGAGAGCTGCGGCATTGCGGTCAACGATGACGGTGTCATCCAGGGCCACCGCGACCTCGGCCTGGTGAACGAGGTGTTCACCCCCGCCGTGCTGGGCAGTCTTTCCACCCCCAAGGCCCACATGGCAACGGGCCATGTCCGCTATGCCACGGCAGGCAGCCGGGTGCGGGCCAACGCCCAGCCCATGATCGTACGGCATGGCCGGG
>NZ_JARFIS010000370.1:0-319 GCF_029076575.1 Faecalibacterium sp. DFI.5.82 | reverse complement strand
GGGCCGGAGATTTCTCCATGAACAGGAACTCCAGAAACTGTTCTCCCGAAGCCGGAGGAATATCCTGCAGGTCGGCCTTCCATACCACCGACTGCCCTGCAGGGCAATCCGGCAGAGAGAGCTCTCTGATTTCCCGACAAACACCATTTTCCAGCAGGCGCAGTTGAGCTGCAAAATCTCTCAGGTTCAGCTGCTCACAACGGTTTTCCAGAACAAAGTTTCCATTCCGGAGGTCCTTCACCCGAAGGTCGATGGGCTGGTACACCGTCTGAACTTCCTGTAGCTTAGGCGTAAATCGAATATCGGGTGTTGTCAGTCC
>NZ_JARFIS010000037.1:0-643 GCF_029076575.1 Faecalibacterium sp. DFI.5.82 | reverse complement strand
TAATCCGAGCGCAGCACCTTGAGCTTTGCTACCTGCACATCCAGATCCATCTTTTCCCGGATGCGCGGGTCGCCTGCGCATAGGGCCTTGACCTCGGCATACGAAAGAGCCTGCTCATCCACATCATCACAGGAGCGCATCGGAGATTTGCTCGTCATGATCTGCGAAATAAACTTCTGCTTGTTTTCCAGCGTTTGCCAGAGGTAGGCGTCGAATGTCCCCTCCGTGACGTAATTATAGACGTAAACTTGTTTGTTTTTGTTGCCCTGACGGATGATTCGGCCGTTGCGTTGGGTCATATCGGACGGTCGCCAGCCTACATCCAGATGATGCACGGCCACCAGCAGGGTCTGGACATTGGTGCCTGCGCCCATCTTTGCAGTGCTGCCCAGCAGGACACGCACCTTGCCGCTGCGGACTTTGGAGAACAAATCCGCTTTCTTACCTTCAGTATCAGCGTTGTGGATGAACTCGACCTCCGATTCCGGCACCCCGGCGGCAAGCAGCTTTGTGCGAATATCATCGTAGACATTGAACGAGCCGTCTCCCTTGGGCGTGGACATATCGCAGAAAATCAGCTGCGTCAGATTATCCTCTTTGGTTTCGTTCCAGATACGCAGAACATTGTCGACGCAGGCATTCA
>NZ_JARFIS010000369.1:0-319 GCF_029076575.1 Faecalibacterium sp. DFI.5.82 | reverse complement strand
ATCAAAACTCCGGGAACAATTGAGGTCAGAACCGTCAAAACCGCATAGCCGATTCGCAGCCATTTTGGATTGATCTTAAAATACTGGCCCAAGCCGCCAAAGACGCCGGCAAGATAGCGATCGCTTGCCGAACGAGTCAGCCGCCGCTTTTGTTTGTAACGCTGTTCTCTGGTCAAGATTTTTCCTTCCTTTCTTTATCTATCTTACTTTGTTTTCGCTTTCATCACAATCTGCTTTAATGCGGATTCTTTTTGCTCAATCTCCATTGCAGGTAGGCATTGATAAATGGATCCAGATTGCCATCCATTACCCCCTGCAC
>NZ_JARFIS010000368.1:0-319 GCF_029076575.1 Faecalibacterium sp. DFI.5.82 | reverse complement strand
CCGTTACAGAAGAACACCGCCCGCCTGACCCGTGTTTACGGCGACGCGCCCTGTGCGGCCCTTCCCGCAAGCGTACCGGGCCCGGAGGGCGGGGTGCGGGCCATCACCGAGCTGGGGGACTACTGCTTCTCCGAGAAGCCCAGAAGCCTGCCCGGGGCCGATGCGCTCTGCCGCTATGAAGTCGGCCCGGACGGCACCTGCACCCTTGTGCAGGCCATTGGCCGCGACCTGACCGGACGGCATGGCCGCTATGACCTTGACTTCGGGGAAGGGGCTGCTGCCCCGGAGGAGCTGCGCCCGGTGTGCGGCAATTTCGTGG
>NZ_JARFIS010000367.1:0-319 GCF_029076575.1 Faecalibacterium sp. DFI.5.82 | reverse complement strand
AAAATCATTTTGTATTGAGTATTCGGAAAAGGGAGCTGTGGAGCTGGCTGCCGCGTTGGGCTTTGCATGAGTCTGAAAACAACCAACAGAAAGCAGGAGATAATATGAAACAGTATCTTTTGATCGACATCGGCGGAACCTTCATCAAGTACAGCCTGGCCGATGAACAGGCCCGGAAAATCTCCGGCGGTAAGGTTCCGACACCGCTGACGAATATGGCTGACCTTCTGGCGGTCATCGAGGGCTTTGCCGCTCCCCTTCAGGGACAGTTCGTGGGCTGCGCCATCTCTATGCCGGGCCGCATCGATACCAGAAACGG
>NZ_JARFIS010000366.1:0-319 GCF_029076575.1 Faecalibacterium sp. DFI.5.82 | reverse complement strand
CGTGCAATTGCACTCGCACCTTGCTGGCCACTGCCCCAACAACTCCTCCCTCAATCCGCCACTGGCGGCGGTCGTCGTCGTTGCCCCCAAAGGGGGAGCCTATTCATCTTTATTATATCGCCCGATCTAATTTTCAGCAAGCCTTATTCCTGATGGCTGCGGCGGTAGAACCGGGTGCCGGAGCCCCGGTTGGAGAACAGCTCCAGCAGGATGGAGTGGGGCACGCGGACATCGATGATGACCGCCTCGTGGACTCCCTGATAGATGGCATCGGCCATGCCGCCGATCTTGGGGATCATGCCGCCCGCAATGATGCCGG
>NZ_JARFIS010000365.1:0-320 GCF_029076575.1 Faecalibacterium sp. DFI.5.82 | reverse complement strand
CATCAGCGGTTACAACCATGGTGTGGGCTGGTGTGCACCCCATCAGGGCACCTGAAAGCTGTCTCTGAACATCAAGAACGGTGTCATCGAGGAGGCTCTGGTGGAGACCCTCGGCTGCTCCGGCATGACCCATTCCGCTGCTATGGCTGGCGAGATCCTGCCCGGCAAGACCATTCTGGAAGCTCTGAACACCGACCTGGTGTGCGATGCCAACAACGTGGCAATGCGCGAGCTGTTCCTGCAGATCGTCTACGGCCGCAGCCAGACCGCTTTCTCTGAGGACGGTCTGCCCATCGGCGCAGGTCATCCAGACCTGCGCC
>NZ_JARFIS010000364.1:0-320 GCF_029076575.1 Faecalibacterium sp. DFI.5.82 | reverse complement strand
CGGCTCTCCATGACCTTTCTTCCGTTGATGCTGATTTAGCACAAATTCAAAATAGGTTGGCACGACTGACCGATTGCGAAAGGCAGTATCAAGCTGCTCTTTCCGAAAAAATCAAAAGCATCAAAGCATCTGCCCACCAAGCCGCACAGCAGATTGCGGAAAGCGAAAGCCGTATTGCCGCGCTGAAAGTCCAAAAACGGGAGCTGCTGGAAGCTATCAATGCCGGAAAGACCGCCCTGCATACGGTCAACGAAGTTCTGACAACCCTCGACAATGCCGAGGGCTGGAGTACATGGGACGTAATGGGCGGCGGTTTGATG
>NZ_JARFIS010000363.1:0-320 GCF_029076575.1 Faecalibacterium sp. DFI.5.82 | reverse complement strand
AAAAAATTTTTCAGAACATCTTTGGGATTCTCGGAAGCTGTTGTAGCAAAAGCAGTATTGCCCAAATTCAGTGTTACACTTGCCGTCATAATAATTGCTACACTCAGCTTCATAAAATCCCGGCGGTTAATCTCGTTATTCATAAAATATCCTCCATTACTTTTTGCATCCGCACATCCCTATCGAATGCGATAATGTTTGCCGTTTCTTTCTCTTGATATTTTCTTCTCAGCAATAATCACCTCTGCACTGGAGCCACCCTTTCTATTTTATAAAATTACAGCTAGATATCAGACAACTCACGTTGGTCTCTCCTTTAC
>NZ_JARFIS010000362.1:0-320 GCF_029076575.1 Faecalibacterium sp. DFI.5.82 | reverse complement strand
CTGCGAACGGTATCGCTGTATGGATTCTCAAGCCGGTAAAAGAGACTGCGATACTGCTTGCGCAGCTGTAGATGAATGATTCGCTGGTCTGCTGGCAAGTCGCAGCAGGCTTCAATGGCATTGTCAAATGTGTTTCCGATGATGATGCTCAAAGACAACGATGAGATCGTCAGAACTTCAGGAATCGTCACATACAGTTTGACTTTGATGTTATTCCTTTCCGCAATTCGTAAGTAATAATTCAAAAGAGCATCAACAACAGGATTTCCGACAGCAGATATATTTGTTGAACGCTCGAAAACATTCGTGGCGGCCTGTGC
>NZ_JARFIS010000361.1:0-320 GCF_029076575.1 Faecalibacterium sp. DFI.5.82 | reverse complement strand
CTCATAATCCTCGTCCTGCAGGTCAAGGTAGAACAGGCGCAGATCGTGCACCAGGAACATGCCCTTGTAGACGATGGTGCGGCTGGACAGGCTGGGCACATAGGTGCCGATGCTGGCCTGCTCGAACACCCGGCGGATGATGTAGAGCCTGCGGTCAAAATCAATGCCCTTGCTCACCCGGGCAGGCTTTTTGATGAAGCTCTGCCAGATGGAGGGCATGCAGTCCCGGGCCTTCTGGCCCACGGCATCGGTGTCTACCGGCACCCTGCGCCATGCCAGAAACTCAAGCCCCTCCTTGCGGGTGACCAGCTCAAACAGCT
>NZ_JARFIS010000360.1:0-320 GCF_029076575.1 Faecalibacterium sp. DFI.5.82 | reverse complement strand
GCCGAGCTCGGCGGTCTGGTAGAGCGAAGCGCCCAGCGCCGTGACCTCGGCATCGCGCCCTACGATTACCTTTCCCTCGGTCTGCGGGACTACACACCCTGCCCGTACTTCGGGTGCCGCATCTTCACCGATGCGCTCAGCGCCCTGCTGTGCTGGCTGCTGGGTGGCCTTGTGGGCCTTGGCACCTTGATCTGTGCGTACTGCCTTGGGCCCTTCATCCAGTTCTTCGATCGGACGTTCTCCCAGAAGGTGCTGCAATACAAACCGAACAATTGAGAAACCCCGCGGCGTCAAATCATACGCTGCGGGGGTCTTTTTTA
>NZ_JARFIS010000036.1:0-676 GCF_029076575.1 Faecalibacterium sp. DFI.5.82 | reverse complement strand
TGGCCGCATCGCCCTGCAAGGTCTCCTCAGACAGGCCGGTGATGGCCACACCGCCGGTCACAGCGCCCAGCACGGCAGGAAAAGCCGCCTGGCTGTAATCGCCCTCCACGGTGTCATCACCGGGAAGATAGTGCTGCCCGCCGGGAATTTCCAGCGTAGTTTCATCCAGCCAGCGGCTCTCCACGCCAAAGGCGTGCTGCACCGCGCGGGTCATATCGATGTAGCTCCGGCTCTCCACAGGCGGGATGAGGTGCAGGGTGCTGGTGCTGCCCAGCAGGGGCAGGGCAAACAGCAGCCCGCTGATGAACTGGCTGGACACGTTGCCCGCCAGCTCGTATTCGCCCGGGGTCAGGGCACCTTCCACAGTCAGGCGGTCCGCGCC
Source organism: Faecalibacterium sp. DFI.5.82 (assembly GCF_029076575.1). Taxonomy (NCBI): domain Bacteria; kingdom Bacillati; phylum Bacillota; class Clostridia; order Eubacteriales; family Oscillospiraceae; genus Faecalibacterium; species Faecalibacterium sp. DFI.5.82. Next base: position 294 of record NZ_JARFIS010000036.1, on the reverse strand, counting down.
CTGCTCAAAACGCAGGCCCTGCTGCTGATACAGCGTTTTGTAGACCGACTGGGGCCGCTCCATCAGCCGCCCACAGACCGTAAAAGTTACTTCCTGCCCGGTCAGGCTGGCCAGCGGGATGAGGAAGCGCAGGGTGCTGCCGCTCTCACCGCAGTCCACGGGGGCATCAACCGGCAGAAAGCGGCCCAGCCCCTCCACCACCGCATCGTTTTCACCGGTGGTGACATGGGCGCACAGTCGGCCCGCCGCGCCCAGCGTGGCGGAGATATCCTTGCTTTCAGCAAGGATATCTCC
>NZ_JARFIS010000359.1:0-320 GCF_029076575.1 Faecalibacterium sp. DFI.5.82 | reverse complement strand
AGCAGGCGGTCTACTTTGATTCACCACTGTTTGATGAGATGCCTGAATTATACCAGCATTTGCGCGACTGGCTGCAGGCTCATCAGATCGATGTTCCGCTGCAGATGATCAAAGGCTCTGAAATGGCATCGCTTTTAGGCGCCAGCTCAATGGCCATCCATCGTTTTTTAGATATGGATCGCTATTCGTTGACGCTGAAATGGCCTAAATCAGTTTCCAATATTAAGTAAAAACACGTCTCCGAGCATGACAGCTCAGTGAGACGTGTTTTTTATCAGCGAGGAAGCTGTAGGACTGCCGCAATCTGATCAGCAGGTGCC
>NZ_JARFIS010000358.1:0-320 GCF_029076575.1 Faecalibacterium sp. DFI.5.82 | reverse complement strand
CTGGATATACTGCATGTTGAACACCAGATCCTCGGCCCATTTCAGCTCGCTGGTGAACTGGATGTCATTGCCGGTGAGCAGGATGCGGCGGTAGAGCTTGTTCCAGAGCACACTGTAAAAGTATGAGGCAGGCTTGTCCATCAGCCGCAGGGCAAAGGTGTCCTTGTCGTAGACCCCGGCGGGCAGGAAACCGTATTCCCGCACCTCAGGGGGCCGGGCAACACTCATCACGACCAGATTGTCCTCCAGCTTTTCCAGCACCTGCTCGGGCTTTGTGGCCCCGGCGGGGATCACCATCTTGTATGGCGCAATCACAAGGT
>NZ_JARFIS010000357.1:0-320 GCF_029076575.1 Faecalibacterium sp. DFI.5.82 | reverse complement strand
TCATCGGGCCGTTGATCACGTCTGCCTTTTTCTGAGCAGTCTGCCAGGCATCATCGTGCCAGGCAAAGCCGGTGATATCGTATACCTTGCTGCCGTTGGAGGGCCGGGTCTCCGCGTGGAACGCATAGGGGTCGGCCTTGTAGATCAGGTCGCCGCCCCGGGTGGTCACACAGTACTTGTAGACATCGTATTCCTTTACGCCGGGGATGAACAGCTCCCAGACAGAATCCCCATCCACTGTGCGCATCGGGTGGCTGCCCGGCTTCCAGCTGTTGAAATCGCCCACCACACTGATGGCGGTTGCATGGGGTGCCCAAACA
>NZ_JARFIS010000356.1:0-320 GCF_029076575.1 Faecalibacterium sp. DFI.5.82 | reverse complement strand
TGATCAGGCCATCATCGCTTTCATCAAGCGCAAATATAACCTGCTCATCGGTGAGCGCACCGCCGAGCAGATCAAGATCGAGATCGGCTCTGCCTACCCCATGGACCCCGAGATGACCATGGATATCAAGGGCCGCAACCTGCTGGACGGCCTGCCCAAGAACATCGTCGTCCACTCTGAGGATGTGCGCGAGGCCCTGCTGGAGTGCCTGGTCAAGATCACCAGCACCATCAAGGAGACCCTGGAGCGCACCCCGCCTGAGCTGAGTGCCGATATCATCGACCACGGCATCACCCTGTCCGGCGGCGGTGCCCTGCTGC
>NZ_JARFIS010000355.1:0-320 GCF_029076575.1 Faecalibacterium sp. DFI.5.82 | reverse complement strand
CGTAGATACGGACATCCCGCAGATTTAAGCTGTCCTCCAAAATCTTGTAGGCGTTGGCACGGCTGGTTCCGTAGGTGGTATAGGCCGCTACGGTATTAGAACCGACAGAGTTTTTTCCGGTAATCTGCCATTGCGCTGTAAACGGGGTATAGTTGACCTCAATATTCCGCTGCATATAAAACGGGGTATCAAAGGTCTCATACATAAATTGCTGGATGTACGCCTTGTCGATCCAGGTCGCGCCCAGGCACACCTCAATCTCCGACGCGTCCAGGTCTTTGGGCTGGGCGGCGGTAAGAGCTTCCACATTGGCGGCAAAG
>NZ_JARFIS010000354.1:0-321 GCF_029076575.1 Faecalibacterium sp. DFI.5.82 | reverse complement strand
GGGTATTACACTGAAAAAGATATTTTCTGGATTTATGGATGAGCAGGATGGTGAGATTGCAATCGAAGCATGTATCTCACTTACATTATTTCTCATTGTAATGATTGCGCTGTACAGTGTGATTCAGGTGTTTACGGTTCAAAGCATGATCAGCCATGCTATGCAGGAAGCCTGTCAGAGCATGGCGCTGGTAAATTATAATCAGTCAATGTTCAAAACTGGAACGCTGCAGCAAATTCCCAGCAAAGTGTTTGATTGGATTTCTGGTGGACATCGAGAAAACATCAGTACATCGGCATATTTTTCATGGAAAGAACTCCT
>NZ_JARFIS010000353.1:0-321 GCF_029076575.1 Faecalibacterium sp. DFI.5.82 | reverse complement strand
GCAGCTGACCCCTGAGGAGCAGGCAATGGTGGATACCTTTGCGGAAAAGATCGATATCACCAACAGCCAGCAGGTGCTGCAGTATGGCTCCGCCTGCAAGAAGAAGATCGGCGATTTTTCCGAGGCTGCTCTGGCCAAGGTGTCCACCAAGGATCTGGGCGAGGTGGGTGATATGATCACCTACCTCTTCGGGGAGCTGAAGAGCTTTGATGCCAATGAGGAGCAGCAGAAGGGCTTTCTGGGCTTCTTCAAAAAGAAGGGCAATGAGCTGGACAACCTGAAGACCAAGTACAACAAGGCCGAGACCAACGTGGAGAACAT
>NZ_JARFIS010000352.1:0-321 GCF_029076575.1 Faecalibacterium sp. DFI.5.82 | reverse complement strand
TTTCCCGGTGCATGATCTCGTAAAACATGGTTTACATCCCTCCCTGCGTTCTGTGTCTTGCTCTGTATTTATATTACCTTCTTTTTTCACGGGACGCAAGAGCTTTTAATTTTCAAAAAGCTTTTTCTGCTGCTCTATCAGGACGGTTTCGATACGCTCTTTCAGCAAAAAGTGGAACTGTTTGGGGTAATATGCAGAGTCAAATAATTTCCAGCCATTTGTGATCCTCCGCCATTCTTCCCTGCGTCTTTTCAACAAGCAGAACCGGGTCATATTCCGGAACGCCAACAGCATCCAGATAGTAATCCAAGCCCTTTCGTG
>NZ_JARFIS010000351.1:0-321 GCF_029076575.1 Faecalibacterium sp. DFI.5.82 | reverse complement strand
CAAAGCGTACTTTCATTTGGAAAGACATGGGGGAAAAAGTATATGACCAACATCTGAATCATCGCCACCATCATCATCTATCTGGTGGCAATGCTGTTGGTTGGGGTTGCATACAGCAAGTCCAACAACGACAGCACCGATTTCTACCTTGGCGGCCGCAAGATGGGCCCGCTGGTCACGGCCATGAGTGCCGAAGCCAGCGATATGTCCAACTGGCTGTTGATGGGAATGCCGGGCCTTGCCTACCTCACCGGCATCGCCTCGCCCGGCTGGACCGCCATCGGCCTGGCGCTGGGCACCTGGCTGAACTGGCTCATCGTG
>NZ_JARFIS010000350.1:0-321 GCF_029076575.1 Faecalibacterium sp. DFI.5.82 | reverse complement strand
TCGATCATCTCCACAGTGCCGTCGGTCATGGTCAGGCGGTAGCGGACGCTGGGGGTCGGGGTGATGATATCCAGATCGAACTCCCGCTCGAGACGCTCGGTGATGATCTCCATGTGGAGCAGGCCCAGGAAGCCGCAGCGGAAGCCAAAGCCCAGCGCGGCACTGGTCTCGAGCTCAAAGGACAGGGACGCGTCGTACAGCTGCAGCTTTTCCAGCGCGTCCTTCAGGTCGGGGTACTTGGCACCGTCGGCGGGGTAGATGCCGCAGACCACCATGGGCTTGACCTGGCGGTAGCCGGGCAGGGCCTCGGAGGTGGGGCGG
>NZ_JARFIS010000035.1:0-738 GCF_029076575.1 Faecalibacterium sp. DFI.5.82 | reverse complement strand
AAGAACTGACCGCCCAGAGAGATACGCTTGCTGATCGCCTGAAAAAGCTGGAAAAATCCAAGCTGGCAGAGCAGGCTGATGTGGACCGTCTGGAGGGACACAGCCTTGCCGCATTTTTCTATCAAGTGATTGGAAAAATGGATGAAAAGCTGGACAAGGAACGGCAGGAAGCCTATGCAGCCCGTGTCAAGTACGATGCGGCTCTCCATGACCTTTCTTCCGTTGATGCTGATTTAGCACAAATTCAAAATAGGTTGGCACGACTGTCCGATTGCGAAAGGCAGTATCAAGCTGCTCTTTCCGAAAAAATCAAAAGCATCAAAGCATCTGCCCACCATGCCGCACAGCAGATTGCGGAAAGCGAAAGCCGTATTGCCGCGCTGAAAGTCCAAAAACGGGAGCTGCTGGAAGCTATCAATGCCGGAAAGACCGCCCTGCATACGGTCAACGAAGTTCTGAAAACCCTCGACAATGCCGAGGGCTGGAGTACATGGGACGTAATGGGCGGCGGTTTGATGGCCGATCTTGCCAAGTATGAGGAACTGGACGATGCACAGGAACAAATCGAACAGCTTCAAGTGGAACTGCGGCGGTTCAAAACTGAGCTTGCCGATGTTGAGATCACCGCAGACCTTCAGGTTACGGTGGACAGCTTTTTGAAATTTGCGGATTTCTTCTTTGACGGCCTCTTTGCAGACTGGGCAGTTCTGGATCACATCAATCAGGCACAGAGCCGTG
>NZ_JARFIS010000349.1:0-321 GCF_029076575.1 Faecalibacterium sp. DFI.5.82 | reverse complement strand
ATCAAATGTAAGAGACTGCCCTAACTTTAGACAGAGAACTTTCAAGAAGATGAGATATGTTGTCAATCGCTGCTGACCATCGATCAGAAGCAACTGCGAGGAATAAGGCTCGGACGATTTTGGCGTTCCGTTGTCTTTGAAAATCAGGGTACCAAGAAAATGTGGGGACTTTGTTTTGACCGTGAATTCCATATCATTTAGGAAGCGCTCCCAAAGATATTTGTCCCAGACGTAGGAACGTTGAAAAAATGGAATTTCAATCACTGTGGTTCCATCAAAAATGCTGGTGATTGTCGCTTTATGCGCATTCATAGAAAATCC
>NZ_JARFIS010000348.1:0-321 GCF_029076575.1 Faecalibacterium sp. DFI.5.82 | reverse complement strand
TGCCCATGGCGGCCTTCATGGTCACGGACTTGCCGGAGCCGGACTCGCCCACCAGCGCAACGGTCTCGCCCTTGTACACGTCGATGTTCACGCCCCGGATGGCGTGCACCGGGCCTGCGGTGGTCTTATGAAGAAGCCGCGTTGAAGGAGCCGCATCCACCAGCAGATGTAGTTTCTTCAACAACCAAAATATTATTTTCGTATCTTAAAGCAGCAAATTGCTGTCCAATATATTTGTTCATAGCGGCACCATTTGTTCTGAGCGTAGTTTTATATCTTATTATATCACAGCACCCCTTCAATGAAAATATTTTGTTAGAA
>NZ_JARFIS010000347.1:0-321 GCF_029076575.1 Faecalibacterium sp. DFI.5.82 | reverse complement strand
CAGAAAACAATGGAGGCCAAAAGCGAGAAGAATTTTTTCATAGTGAAAGACGTCCTTTCTTCTATCATACGACGTGTGATATAAAAAGACCATATCGTCTTGTGCAATAAAAAATTACATGAAATGACATGTTCGTCCTTTACCTATAAACGTCTCCAGGGGCAGCACTCCAACGTTGGACCGGTGTTTTTTGCGGTGGGCTTCAGCGTGATGATGGTGCTGGATGTGGCACTGGGGTGACGGTTGGGGGTTCCCGAAAGCGAAATCTCTTTCGGAATCTCCGAAAATGACTAACCTCCTTGACAGAGGAGACGGCAGGGC
>NZ_JARFIS010000346.1:0-321 GCF_029076575.1 Faecalibacterium sp. DFI.5.82 | reverse complement strand
GCGATGACATCCGCAGAAGCCGAGGCCACCTGCGGGTCAAGGTTGGCCGGGATGCTGTCCACGAACCAGGTGAAGCTGTTAGAGCCCGAACCACAGCCGGTCAGGGCAAAAACAAACGCAATGTTCAGCACCACTGCGGAAAAGCGGATCAGGGAATGTTTCAAGAAAATGCGCTCCTTGTAAAATGATGCAATTAAAGTATAGCGGAAACGGTCGGAAATGACAATCGACATTTTGTGAATTCAGATAGGATTTCGGTGCATCCGGGGCCAGAACAAGGTTTGGCGTTGCCATTTGGCTGGAAAAGGTGTAAATTGGAGC
>NZ_JARFIS010000345.1:0-321 GCF_029076575.1 Faecalibacterium sp. DFI.5.82 | reverse complement strand
GCAGTTTATAACCCAATCAGTATACCACAACTCCCCGGATAATTGTAAAACATCTCTGACATTTCCCACGTTCGATAGCATATCCTGCACAAAAATGCAATAATATGGGTACATATCTCCATCCCGGCCCCTGCCTTGTGCATCTGCCGGAAAAAAGCAAAGGAGTATTTTGTATGGCTCAGAAATTGATCACCTTCGCCGTCCCGTGCTTCAACTCGGCGGCATATATGCGCCACTGCATCGAGACCCTGCTCTCCGCCGGGGAGCAGGCCGAGATCATCCGGGTGGACGATGGTTCCACCAAGGATGACACTCCCGCCA
>NZ_JARFIS010000344.1:0-321 GCF_029076575.1 Faecalibacterium sp. DFI.5.82 | reverse complement strand
GCCGCCCCCTGTGCAAGGATGTGCGCTGGCGCCTGGTCCGTATCGTTGAGAAGGCAATGTAATCTTTGCCCGCTGCTTTGAACAGTTTGAAAGGAGATATCTGAAATGGTTCAGATGCAAACTTATCTCAAAGTTGCCGACAACACCGGTGCCAAGGAGCTGATGTGCTTCCGTGTGCTGGGCGGCACCCGCAAGAGATACGCAAACATTGGTGTCGTCGTGGTCTGCTCTGTCAAGAAGGCAGCCCCCGGCGGCTCCGTTAAGAAGGGCGACGTCGTCAAGGCTGTCATCGTGCGCAGCAAGCATGGCGTGCGCCGCGAC
>NZ_JARFIS010000343.1:0-321 GCF_029076575.1 Faecalibacterium sp. DFI.5.82 | reverse complement strand
GCTTCCTCCAACAAGCACCGGCTCACCTATCCCCGCCAGCTCATCCAGTACCGCGAATTCCTGAAGGACGGCGGCGAGATCTACTACAAGACCGATGACGACGACCTGTTCCGCGACAGCCTGGAGTACTTCCCCGCTTCCGGCTACGAGATCACCTGGAAGACCTTTGACCTGCACGAGAACGAGCCGGAGTGGATCATCCGCACCGAGCACGAGGGGATGTTCACCGAGATGGGCATCTAGATCAAGGCCCTGATCGCCAGAAAGCTGCCCGGCGATGCCGCCGTGACCTGGATCGAGCCCAAGGTCCTGAAAAAGAGG
>NZ_JARFIS010000342.1:0-321 GCF_029076575.1 Faecalibacterium sp. DFI.5.82 | reverse complement strand
CAGGCCGCTTCTGCTTCTGCTCCTGTGCGGCGGAATGACCTTGAAGGCTGCCGCACAGGCGGCGATTACCGACCCTCTCAACACCGCCCAGAGCACACTGACCGCGGGAAATACCGCAGCAACGGTGAAACAGGTGACGGAATCGGTGAACAGGCTCCAGACCGCCCTGGACTATGTCCAGAAGGTGTCCGCCACCGTCAGACGCGCACGGATGTTCACGGACCTGATAGACCGGCAGAACCGGTTGAACAGCAACTGCCTCAGGACGCTGGAAGAGGCGGAGAAGATGGACATGAAGGGGCTGCCGGGCATCACTTCGGC
>NZ_JARFIS010000341.1:0-321 GCF_029076575.1 Faecalibacterium sp. DFI.5.82 | reverse complement strand
GGCAGCGAGATCCTGTGGGTCTGTGGGGAGGGCTTTGCCGAGGGGCTGGCCCCGGACGAGGAGACTGCACAGATCTTGTAGTTGGAATTGGAAAATGGAGGAACAACCCATGAGCATGAATGACGATATCAAGAACATCCTGGTCAGTGAGGAAGCACTGAAAGCCAAGGTTGCCGAACTGGGTGCACAGATCAGCAGGGATTACGAGGGCAGAAACCTTGTCCTCGTCTCCATCCTCTAGGGTTCGGTGGTTTTCATGGCCGACCTGATGCGGGCTGTGAACATCCCCTGCAGCATTGATTTTATGGTCGTGTCCAGCTA
>NZ_JARFIS010000340.1:0-321 GCF_029076575.1 Faecalibacterium sp. DFI.5.82 | reverse complement strand
CACTTCGCCACGGGCGTCTATGATCCCTTCGGCGGCTCCGGCACAACGCTGGCCGCCTGCGAGGCATACGGGCAGCCCTCCGACATCATGGAGCTGACGCCCGCCTTCACGGACGTGATCGTCAAGAGGTACATCAGAATAACAGGAAAGACAACCGTGCGCTGCGTCCGTCAAGGCCGAGAGCTACCGCGCGAGGAGATCGCCGCGATATTCGAGCCTGACGAGGAAGGAGGTGAGCAGGAGTGACGCCCTGACATAATGAGCGAGAAGCCGATCACACAACGGATCAAGGACAGGCTCGCGGCCTACACCGCCATGCTG
>NZ_JARFIS010000034.1:0-809 GCF_029076575.1 Faecalibacterium sp. DFI.5.82 | reverse complement strand
CGCTACTGTTTCTCCGCGTATACAACGCTCCCCTACCCAATACATTGCTGTATTGCCTAAGCTTCGGTGTCAGGTTTAGCCCCGTTAAATTCTCCGCGCAAAGACGCTCGACCAGTGAGCTATTACGCACTCTTTGAATGAGTGGCTGCTTCTGAGCCAACATCCTGGTTGTCTGCGTATCTTCACATCGTTTTCCACTTAACCTGACTTTGGGACCTTAGCTGTAGATCTGGGCTGTTTCCCTTTTGACAATGACATTTATCTGACACTGTCTGACTCCCAAGCATCAATACTCTGGCATTCTGAGTTTGATAAGCTTCGCTAACCTCTCGGCCGCTAGGCTATTCAGTGCTTTACCTCCAGGTATCTAACTTGAGGCTAGTCCTAAAACTATTTCGGGGAGAACCAGCTATCTCCGGGTTCGATTGGAATTTCTCCGCTACCCACAGTTCATCCGCCGCCTTTTCAACGGAGGTCGGTTCGGTCCTCCATGGAATTTTACTTCCACTTCAACCTGACCATGGGTAGGTCACCCGGTTTCGGGCCCATTATATGCAACTTAACGCCCTTTTCAAACTCGCTTTCGCTTCGGCTCCAGACCTTAAGTCCTTAACCTTGCTGCATACAATCGCTCGCCGGACCGTTCTACAAAAAGTACCCTATCACGCTTTGACGCGCTCTAGGTGCTTGTAGGCACAGGGTTTCAGGTTCTTTTTCACTCCCCTCCCGGGGTGCTTTTCACCTTTCCTTCACAGTACTATACGCTATCGGTCACTGGGTAGTATTTAGGGTTGGAGGGTGGTCCCCCC
>NZ_JARFIS010000339.1:0-321 GCF_029076575.1 Faecalibacterium sp. DFI.5.82 | reverse complement strand
GGCTTATCGTAGACAGGCAGCAGCTGCTTGCTGGTGACCATCGTCAACGGATAAAGCCGGGTGCCGGCACCGCCGGCCAGAATAATGCCTTTCAGAATTTGTGCACTCCTTTATTTGTATTGAAAAAGTTGTGCAGCTATACGGGGTGAAACGCTCACCTCGTAATATTCAAAGCGGAGCTGCGTCCGCTGTCAACAAAGTTACAGGGTAAAAGTTCCGGCCGCGCGGGGCGGCATCAGATAGTTTTACACATTATTCTACTCTAAAATCGAAAAAAAAGCAAGAAAAAACGGCCTGTTCCAGAATTTTTTCCGAAACAGG
>NZ_JARFIS010000338.1:0-321 GCF_029076575.1 Faecalibacterium sp. DFI.5.82 | reverse complement strand
TGCGATTGACACTCATTTCAAGGCTGATGGTCGTGAGTTTACGATGGTTGACACGGCTGGGATCAAGAAAAAAGGCAAGCTTTATGAAAATACCGAACGCTATGCTCTGATGCGCTCGATGCGGGCGATTGATGGCAGTGACGTGGTATTGGTCGTTTTAAACGCCGAAGAGGGCATTCGCGAGCTGGACAAGCATATTGCCGGCTACGCGCATGAGGCTGGTAAGGGGATCATTATCGTAGTCAACAAATGGGATACGATTCCAGATCGCGACCAGCGCACGATGATTGACTTTACCAATCTGATTCGCCAAGAGTTCCA
>NZ_JARFIS010000337.1:0-321 GCF_029076575.1 Faecalibacterium sp. DFI.5.82 | reverse complement strand
GTAATGAACATCAGGGCCGGGCCCGCCTGCAGGGTGTCAGGGTCGCCGCCCGAAAAAGCTAACACGGCGGGAATGATCATCAGGCCCGCCATGATGGCAATGGCGGTGTCGAAGATCTCCACGTTTTCCGTGGACTGCTCAATGGACACGTTCTTTTTCATGTAGGAGCCAAAGGTCACCAGGATGCCCATGGCTATGGAGAGGGAGTAGAACATCTGCCCCATGGCGGAAACCACGGTCATCCACGAGAAGTTGGCCGGGTTGGGCACCAGAAAATACTTTACACCTGCCAGCGCGCCGGGCCGTGTGACCGAGTAGACA
>NZ_JARFIS010000336.1:0-322 GCF_029076575.1 Faecalibacterium sp. DFI.5.82 | reverse complement strand
TGCGTATGTCTGTTTTTAGACGCTTTTGCTTCGCACCGTTGGAGGAATCATAGATTTCTTGTCGGTGTAATAGTTCAAACTCTTTTATTGTATGCATCCATTGAATTCAGTGTTTTTGCCTTAAATCGAAAACAAATCGTCAAAATTCTCTTGATTCTACTATCCTGCTTTATTGTTGCCAGAACTCTATATGAGTATATCTCAGGAAAGTTTTTATTATTTCTTATCGTTGTAGAATATCTCTTGACTTATAGTTTATCTTTTGCAGTCGTAATGCTTGCAACTTCGGTTTGTGGGATGGATGCTCAGACGTTTCAAGCAA
>NZ_JARFIS010000335.1:0-322 GCF_029076575.1 Faecalibacterium sp. DFI.5.82 | reverse complement strand
CGGTGACCCTGTATCTGGTGGACAATGCCAGCCCGGACGGCAGCGGCAAAAAGCTCGAGCAGGCCGTGGCGGACGGCCTGCTGGCAGCATGTCCGGGCCAGCAGGTGGTGGTGCACTGCCGCACCGAGAACGGCGGCTTTGGCACCGGCCACAATATGATCCTGCCCGAGCTGGACAGCGATTTCCACTTTATCCTCAACCCGGATATCCTGCTGACCGCTGATACCCTGAGTGATCTGGCCGACTGGATGGCCGCCCACCCGGATTCCGTGATGTCCCGGCCCTCGCTGGTGTTCCCGGACGGCAAGCCCCAGCAGCTGCC
>NZ_JARFIS010000334.1:0-322 GCF_029076575.1 Faecalibacterium sp. DFI.5.82 | reverse complement strand
CGCTCCGGCTACGATATGGACATCATCCCGTCCGATCTCGCCACCTTCGGCGGTGAGGCAAAGCGTCTGTTGCAGGATCTCCAGACCCGCAATGAGAGACTGTGTCTTGTGACCATCCTCATCATGAATCCGGCAACCAATCGCCAGAAGCTCGAAAATGCTGTGTTCCAGACCGCCGCCATTGCCCAAAAGTATAACTGTGCGCTCAAGCGTCTTGACTTCCAGCAGGAGGAAGGGCTGATGTCCTCTCTTCCTATCGGCATCAATCAGGTGGAGATCGAACGCGGACTGACCACATCCAGCACGGCGGTTTTCGTGCCGT
>NZ_JARFIS010000333.1:0-322 GCF_029076575.1 Faecalibacterium sp. DFI.5.82 | reverse complement strand
GCCCGGGGATGTGTTCCGCTTCGAAGTGTTTTTCCCATGCCATCGCTTCCACTGTGGTGCGTAAGGATAACACGATATAGGGTCTCTTTGCACGCATCGTTTATTCCTCCGCCAGGCTGCGCACCGCACGGGCAGCAGCAAGCGCCTCCTCCCGGGTGTTGGTGTGGGAGAAGCTGAACCTCACCACACCCTGCTCCACTGTGCCCAGCGCCTTGTGCATCAGCGGGGCACAGTGCGCACCGGCCCGCACACAGATGCCGTACTCTTCCCAGAGCTGATCCGCCACCCGGGCGGAATCCTCGCCCGTCAGATTCAGCGAGAC
>NZ_JARFIS010000332.1:0-322 GCF_029076575.1 Faecalibacterium sp. DFI.5.82 | reverse complement strand
TATAAAATTGGAAAAGTTTGTTATTACGGGCGGCAAGCCCCTGCATGGCGAAGTTACCATTTCCGGTGCAAAAAATGCGGCTGTGGGCATTCGGCCTGCCACCAGTCTGGCGGCAGATGTCTGTGTGATCGAAAACCTGCCGGACATCAGTGATGTGGCAGTCAGCCTGAAGATCCTGAGCACCCTGGGTGCCAGCATCAAGATGCTGAACCGCAATACCTACGAGATCGACACCACCCACCTGAACAGCACCAACGTCACGGACGATCTGTCCCGCCAGATGCGTGCCAGCTACTAATTCCTGGGTGCGCTGCTCTCCCGC
>NZ_JARFIS010000331.1:0-322 GCF_029076575.1 Faecalibacterium sp. DFI.5.82 | reverse complement strand
TCTTGCCGTCCTCGCTGATGTCATAAGTCTCCGCCATGGCGGGAACTGCTGCACCGTCAGCATCCATCTGCATCAGGCCATCGGTGTAATCCGCGATGACCTCAAAGGAGGTGCCGACGGTGGCTACCTGCGGGTCCAGAGACTGGACCTCGGTCTCCAGCATGATGTTCAGGGTGCCGCCCTGTGCGGTGCCAGCCGCAGCAGAGGTAGCGCCGCTGGCTGCAGAAGATGCAGCCGTGGAGCTGGAAGAGCCGCCGCAGGCTGTCAGAGCCAGCGCGGCAGAGGTGACACCGGCAGCTGCCAGGAAGCTGCGGCGCGAAAT
>NZ_JARFIS010000330.1:0-322 GCF_029076575.1 Faecalibacterium sp. DFI.5.82 | reverse complement strand
GTGACCCTGTTCTTCTTCCTTTCCCTGCTGGAGGATACCGGCTATATGGCCCGCGTGGCCGTTGTGATGGACAAGCTGCTGCGGCGCAACGGTCTTTCGGGCCGCAGCATCGTGCCCATGCTCATCGGCTTTGGCTGCACGCTCCCCGGCGTGATGGCAAGCCGCACGCTGCCCTCGGAGCGGGACCGGAAAATGACCATTCTGCTCACGCCCTTTATGAGCTGCTCGGCCAAGCTCCCGATCTACAGCCTGTTTGCTGTGACCTTCGTCCCGGAGTACGCCGCACTGGTCATGGTGGGCATGTATTTCCTGGGCATCCTTG
>NZ_JARFIS010000033.1:0-826 GCF_029076575.1 Faecalibacterium sp. DFI.5.82 | reverse complement strand
GAAAGGTGTAACACACTAGACTTTGTACCAAAGTCGTGTGCCAAGGGTGCTGCGCCCCTTTGGAATCCCTGCTCACATCGCCTGTGGGCGATGTGGATTCGCCGGACAGAAAGCTCTCACAAAGGTGCACCGGGCTGTCTGCGGCGAGGAAAAGGCACTTCTGCGGAAGTGTAATAACCCACTATGACGCTTTCAGCCCTGCGGTCTGCAAAGTGTAGTGGGCTCTCCGAGGGGGAAACGGCTATATAGGGTGCGCTTCGGGCAAATCGCTGCGTACGTGCGTACCAATCTCTCGTACGCACGTACGCAGTAAAACGGCTAAAATCTCCTATATAGGGGTGTTCTTCTGGAAATCAATATGATATACTCAACTTAACCAACCATCAACTAATAGGAGGCGGTAATATTATGGGAAAAACTTTTGTGTGTAGCTTATGCCGTAATGGAATCATTGGCGGTGGTTTGTACATTGATGAACAGAGCATTACATATTCAACTCAAAAGCTCACAGTCAGTCCACTGTATCGCAACCTTGTATTGCCCATGAACGAGATAAGGGAGCTTTCATGGAGTCAGATGGTCGTTCCTGTTGCAGCAATTTCCATGAAAGATGGAGAATGTTATAAATTTATCATATATAACAAATCAGGATTTGAAAAGGCATATAAGCAATATAGCAACCACCAAGAATGAAATCACCTAGCAGGGTTTGGGGCAGGCACGCCCCAACAAGAAGCTGTCCCAAAAGGGCAAGAATTTTCAAGAATTGAAAATTTGTGGCCACGGGACGATTCTTGCTCTCACGAAAACCCATACTTTTTGAAAA
>NZ_JARFIS010000329.1:0-322 GCF_029076575.1 Faecalibacterium sp. DFI.5.82 | reverse complement strand
CTGCTGGCCTGCCCCGGTGCAGAGGAGCTGACCAAGCTGATCGACCAGCATCTGGTGGAATGGGCAAAGTCCGCAGGCGTGGAGAAGGATATCTTTATCATCCCCTGTGAGTGCCCCCGCTTCCAGAGCGGTGACGCAAAGGGCCTGGTCAGGGAGTCTGTGCGCGGCGACGATAGCTTTATCGTTGTCGATCCGGGCAATTACAGCGTTACCTACAACCTGTTCGGTTACGAGAACCACCTCTCCCCGGATGACCATTTTGCCAACCTAAAGCGCCTGATCCAGGCAGTGGCCGGCAAGGCACACCGTGTGTCCGTTATCA
>NZ_JARFIS010000328.1:0-322 GCF_029076575.1 Faecalibacterium sp. DFI.5.82 | reverse complement strand
CTAATGGAGCAGTCCTGCAGGGTAAGCTCATCCGGTAGAGCGACTGCTTCCCAAGCAGTAGGCGGCGGGTTCGAGTCCCGTATCCTGCTCCAGAAAATAGCGCTCCAACGTGTAGTAAAGAACATGGTGGGGCGTTTTGCATTTTGATGCACTTTTGGCGGGCGGCTTGTGCTTTGCCGGAAAATATGGTTCAATAGAGGAAAACAGGCGGGAACGCACAGCGACCAAGAAAAAATGAGCCACAAGGCAAATGAGGAAATCTACGGTGTTCTTTCCGGCAAAGGCAAGGTCGTTATCGATGGCGAAGAAATCAGCCTTGCAG
>NZ_JARFIS010000327.1:0-322 GCF_029076575.1 Faecalibacterium sp. DFI.5.82 | reverse complement strand
GCCAGATCCCGGACATCCACCATATTGAAGCTGCCCGCCATGCCGATGGGCATTTCGCCGTTCAGGATCTGGGTCAGGGTGCGGGAGGTCTGGCCAATGGCCGGATCGTTGGGGCCGATGATTCCGCTGGGGTGGACAACGCAGGCGTTCAGGCCCGCGTGGGCGGCATCCAGTACCTTCTGGGTGGCCATGGCCGTGCTGCGGCTTTACCAGACTACCACATTTTCCTCTTCATAGGGGACGAACTGATTCACCTCCCGGATGGGCTGCCCGGCAGGCAGCTCAGGAATAGCTCCGGTGGAGGAAACGTACACGAACTTCC
>NZ_JARFIS010000326.1:0-322 GCF_029076575.1 Faecalibacterium sp. DFI.5.82 | reverse complement strand
GCCATTGAGGGCGGCGTTCAGGGCTTTGTTCAGGGCGCGGACATCGCCGCCCGCCTGGGCAAGGCAGTAGCCGGTGCCCATTTCGTTGTGGGTCAGGGCCGCGCACAGGCCGGGGGTGGCTTCGGTCAGGCGGTTAGCCAGCCGGTGCAGGCCGTCCGGGTCCAGCCCCGGCACGATGCGGATGGCATCCGCACCGGGCGTTACCTGCGCGGCCAGCGCGTCAAAGAGCTGGCTGCACAGCCCGACGTGGGTGAATTTCAGGGCGGTGTACTCGTCATACACCCGATGCACGGCGTTGGCCGTCTCGCTGGCCTTGGCGCTG
>NZ_JARFIS010000325.1:0-322 GCF_029076575.1 Faecalibacterium sp. DFI.5.82 | reverse complement strand
AAAAGATCGTTACCCCCCGCACCCGCGCGGCGCTGGATGCCGCCGCCGCACAGGGCGCGACCATCGTGCTGGCCTCCGGCCGCCCCACAGCGGGCATTCTGCCGCTGGCACAGGAGCTGGGGCTGGACAAAAAGGGCGGCTGTGTGCTGGCCTACAACGGCGGCAAGATCGTGGACTGCGTGACCGGCGAGGCCCTGGATCAGGTGCAGCTGGGAGCGGAGTTCGTTCCGGAGCTCTGCGAATTTGCAGCCCGGCAGGATGTGGCCATCCTGACCTATAACAGCGAGGGCATCGTGTGTGAGCGGGATCAGGACGTGTGGGC
>NZ_JARFIS010000324.1:0-323 GCF_029076575.1 Faecalibacterium sp. DFI.5.82 | reverse complement strand
TGTTTCTGTCCACCCACATCAGCATGAAGGCCAGCGGCCCGGAGATGCAGGGCAGCATGAAGCTGACCATGTATATGATGCCGCTGATGTACGTCTTCTTCTGCTTCACCGTGCCCAGCGCTTTCTCGCTGTACTACGTTGTTTCCAACATCCTGATGACCGTGCAGAGCCTGTTGATGAAGAAGATCTACGACCCTGAGAAGATGAAGGCAGAGGTCGCCGCCGAGAAGGCTGCCCGCAAGAAGGAGCAGAAGCGCGGTGTAAAGAGCACCACCATCAAGGTCACGGATGAAAAGACCGGCGAGGTCGTGGAGAAAAATATC
>NZ_JARFIS010000323.1:0-323 GCF_029076575.1 Faecalibacterium sp. DFI.5.82 | reverse complement strand
GGCCACTGCCTGCGAGGTAGGTGCCCGCTCGGTATGGGCGTACCGCTGGCCCATCTCCATCAGGTTCTTGGAGTAGCCGCTCCATGTTCCATCCCCCTGCTGCAGGAGCACCCGCAGGGTCATGACGATAGGCTCTGCCTCATACTCGGCCACCCGGCGCTGAGCGGCCAGCTGGGCCGCCGTGCCCTGCATGACCCAGCGGCAGCGGGCCTTATCAAAGCGGATGACCCGCTCACACTGCTCGATGTCGCGGCCGGTGAGCAGAAAGCCTGCTTCATCGCCCATCCGGCTCTGCTTGTCCAGCACGATGGTGAAATCCGCCG
>NZ_JARFIS010000322.1:0-323 GCF_029076575.1 Faecalibacterium sp. DFI.5.82 | reverse complement strand
CCTGATCTCGGTGTACATGGTACTCTCCTGTGTGCCTGCCATCCAGAAGATCGGGCTGTTCCGGTTCCTGTTCGGCACCCGGTGGGCTTCCACCGCTGCCGACCCGGCCTACGGCATCCTGCCCTTCATCCGGTCCAGCGTTTACGGCACGCTGGGTGCCACCGTGATCGGTGTGCCCTTTGGCCTGCTGACGGCGGTGTTCCTCTCCAAGGCCGCAGGCCCGAAGGTGCGCACCGTGGTCGTGACCGCCATTGAGCTGCTGAGCGGCATCCCCAGCGTGGTGTTCGGCCTGCTGGGTATGCTGGTGCTGGTGCCCGCCGTGG
>NZ_JARFIS010000321.1:0-323 GCF_029076575.1 Faecalibacterium sp. DFI.5.82 | reverse complement strand
GAGGGAATAGCCACATCGAAGAAACTTAGCTGTAAATCAGCTCGTTCATCACCAGTTCCTCGGCCTGTGCTTACAGGCTGTTCATGTGCTGCACCCACTCCATCTGATGCCGCTCTTTGTTCGGAGCCGGGTTCTGCTTCAGCAGTTCCTGCATGGTCTGCTGCATCCGGCTCTCTGCGGTCTGTTCCACTTCCAACAGGTGCGGATGCAGAGTCCCCGACAGGAGCATCGAATTGTACAGCTCCGGGCGATGCTTCATCATGTAAGTCCGGCGCAGTCTGCCGTATTTGCCCAGTGCTTTCTCCTGCTGGGGCAGGGTCAGG
>NZ_JARFIS010000320.1:0-323 GCF_029076575.1 Faecalibacterium sp. DFI.5.82 | reverse complement strand
AGAACGCCCTCCATACCGAGGCTGCCAAGGAGTTCCTGGCTTACCTGCGCACCGACAAGGCTGCATCCGTGTTCGAGAGCGTCGGCTTCACCGCTTCGGTCTGGCTTCGCCAGCGCCTTGCGGAGCTCCCCTGGCAGGGGAGCCTGGAATAGAGGAAACACAATCTTAAGGAGAATCTTCCATGAAAAAAAGAATCCTTTCCCTTTTGCTGGCGGTGAGCATTGCCTGCTTGATGCTGGAGGTGCCGGCAAATGCCGCTGCCAGCAATGCGGCGGTGCAGACTGCCGTGACGCTGGGCGGCTTGACCAGCGAACAGGCCTCCG
>NZ_JARFIS010000032.1:0-862 GCF_029076575.1 Faecalibacterium sp. DFI.5.82 | reverse complement strand
GTTTTGTCAACGGCAGTCCTGCCAGAGTCCTCTTGCGTAGTAACTGACAGTAAGGGTTGCGCTCGTTGCGGGACTTAACCCAACATCTCACGACACGAGCTGACGACAACCATGCACCACCTGTCTCTGCGTCCCGAAGGAAAATACTGTTTCCAGCATCGTCGCAGGATGTCAAGACTTGGTAAGGTTCTTCGCGTTGCGTCGAATTAAACCACATACTCCACTGCTTGTGCGGGCCCCCGTCAATTCCTTTGAGTTTCAACCTTGCGGTCGTACTCCCCAGGTGGATTACTTATTGTGTTAACTGCGGCACTGAAGGGGTCAATCCTCCAACACCTAGTAATCATCGTTTACGGTGTGGACTACCAGGGTATCTAATCCTGTTTGCTACCCACACTTTCGAGCCTCAGCGTCAGTTGGTGCCCAGTAGGCCGCCTTCGCCACTGGTGTTCCTCCCGATATCTACGCATTCCACCGCTACACCGGGAATTCCGCCTACCTCTGCACTACTCAAGAAAAACAGTTTTGAAAGCAGTTTATGGGTTGAGCCCATAGATTTCACTTCCAACTTGTCTTCCCGCCTGCGCTCCCTTTACACCCAGTAATTCCGGACAACGCTTGTGACCTACGTTTTACCGCGGCTGCTGGCACGTAGTTAGCCGTCACTTCCTTGTTGAGTACCGTCATTATCTTCCTCAACAACAGGAGTTTACAATCCGAAGACCTTCTTCCTCCACGCGGCGTCGCTGCATCAGGGTTTCCCCCATTGTGCAATATTCCCCACTGCTGCCTCCCGTAGGAGTCTGGGCCGTGTCTCAGTCCCAATGTGGCCGTTCAACCTCTCAGTCCGGCTACCGATCGT
>NZ_JARFIS010000319.1:0-323 GCF_029076575.1 Faecalibacterium sp. DFI.5.82 | reverse complement strand
GACGGCAAGGAGATCAAGATCTACGCTGTTAAGGACGCAAAGGATGCTCCTTGGGGTAGCTGAACGTTGATGTCGTTCTGGAGTGCACCGGCTTCTACACCAGCAAGGAGAAGAGCATGGCTCACATCCAGGCTGGCGCAAAGAAGGTCGTTATCTCTGCTCCCGCAGGCAACGACCTGAAGACCATCGTCTTCTCCGTCAACGAGTAGACCCTGACCGCTGAGGATCAGGTCATCTCTGCTGCTTCCTGCACCACCAACTGCCTGGCACCCATGGCTGACACCCTGAACAAGAACTACCCCATCGTTTCCGGCATCATGACC
>NZ_JARFIS010000318.1:0-323 GCF_029076575.1 Faecalibacterium sp. DFI.5.82 | reverse complement strand
ACGCGGGCAACGCACTCGTCGTAGGTCTGTTCCGCATAGAAACGGAAGGTGTTGTGATCCCGCGTTCCCTGAATGAATACCTGATTTTCGTTGAGGCAGTGCGTTCCGTGCGGGCGGCAGAACCACATCAGCGTCTTGTCTTCGGGATTCCGGCTTTCGGCGGCGCGGCGGATGATGCGCTTGTCGATGTCGAAGTCTTCCTTGTAGCTGTCTACATGACTGTCCACGAGCGTCTGCAGCTCCGCAACGATGTCAACGTCTGTGTATTTCTTCATGCGTCTCCTTTCTCACAACTCCATGTCGTGCGTTTTGGATTTGACCGG
>NZ_JARFIS010000317.1:0-323 GCF_029076575.1 Faecalibacterium sp. DFI.5.82 | reverse complement strand
CGCCAGCAAATACTCCGGCTTTTGGGCAACAAAAAAAGAGGGTTTGCTTCTTACTCCAAATTGGAGAAGAAACAAACCCTCTTCGTTTACGATGTAGTTCAGATGATTTCTCGGATGGTATGAATTATACCGAGCAGCAGCCCGATGAAGAAGGCGAGTCCTCCGATGAGACCGCCTATGATTAAGTTCAATGCGAAAATGCCGACTGAGCCGGAGATGCCGTAACCGCTTGGTACGAGCCAGAGGCACATCCTCCGGATGCCGAATGGCAAGCCGACGCAGATCCACATTAGGAAGTAGTCGCATACGCCGTCAGGCATATA
>NZ_JARFIS010000316.1:0-323 GCF_029076575.1 Faecalibacterium sp. DFI.5.82 | reverse complement strand
AGAAGATGGAAGTTTTTTCTCTTTCAACTCTATAAGAGAAATGCGATGAATGGTCATGCAGCTATGCAGATGGTCGATTTCCGACTGGAAACGATCCAGCATCGTGGAGGTAAAGTGAGAGCTGTTCAGAAACCGGGTCGTCAGCATGGCGATCTCCCGTTTGTCACTCGGCAGAATGGAAGGCGCTGCTGTTTTTGCAGCGTCTTCCTGAAACAGCGGCAGATAGGCGAACTGCTTATAGCCCATTTCGGCGGCTTTGCGCAGGATCTACTCCCGTGTGGCATCTGCCAGCACACCGGTGGTGTTGATGGCCTTTGAAACTG
>NZ_JARFIS010000315.1:0-323 GCF_029076575.1 Faecalibacterium sp. DFI.5.82 | reverse complement strand
CGGACTTGAACTGCATCTCCACCCCGGCTTCATCATAATCCATCAGGAGCGAACCGTCAACGCTGGCACGGATGTCCTCGCCGTTGTTGTCCCAGTACTCTGCCACCAGTTTCCCCGCCACGTCCGCAAGCTGCTGGCTGACACGCTCTCCGCTGATGCCGTAGGTGGCGGCGAGCATTTCTGACACCGGCTGTTTCAGGTCATCGTTGTACTGCCACAGGTCGGGGTCACGGGAATTACGGCGCACCCCGGTGTCCGACACATCGAAAACGTAGTGCAGGCGGGGAAATCCGCGGGATTCGTCTAGCAGAGCGATACCCTTG
>NZ_JARFIS010000314.1:0-323 GCF_029076575.1 Faecalibacterium sp. DFI.5.82 | reverse complement strand
CTGGATGCCGCCAAGACCCAGCTGGACGCAGGCGAAGCCGAGCTTGCCGCCCAGAAGGCCGCCCTGCCCGATACCATGCAGAGCGGTGCCGCCACACTGGTGAGCAGCGAAGATCAGGTAGTGGAATTTGAGGATCAGCTTCAGCAGATCCAGCTGCTGGTCAACCTGAAACAGGTGGCTGATCCCCTGCTGGGCTATGCCGAGACCGCTCTGAACAATGCCCAAAAGGCGCTGGATGAGGCCGAGCCCGTGGACGAGGAATACACCGAGCTGCGGGACGCGCTTGCCAAGGCACAGGCAGCCTACGATAACATCAAGGGCCA
>NZ_JARFIS010000313.1:0-324 GCF_029076575.1 Faecalibacterium sp. DFI.5.82 | reverse complement strand
TATGGTCTACCTCATTGACGATAAGTACCTTTTTACCGTCGACACGCTGTGGTTTGGCGCGGACGGCGGCTACAGCTTCAATTCCTCGCTGGCGGAGGACAATAAGCTGGCTGTGCAGTCACTGGCGGAGCTGGAGCGGAAACTGCGCGCACGTGGGCTGCATCCATATTTCATCACCGCTCACACGGGATGGACGGACAATTTTGCCTTTGAGTTTGCCCACAAAGACAAGCACTGTTCACCATTCAAAAAACGAGTACACGACTCATCGGCACCCTATGATGCCTACGACGACTCGGACGACACCGAAGAAAATGCAAAGAG
>NZ_JARFIS010000312.1:0-324 GCF_029076575.1 Faecalibacterium sp. DFI.5.82 | reverse complement strand
GACCATCTGCAAGGTGAACGACCACATGGACATTGCGGCCTTCATCATGCTGGGCGATGCAGAGCTGACCGTGGCTGCTGCCACCGAGCTGCTGAAAAAGTGCCCCGAGGTTGATATTCTGCTGACCGCTGAGGCCAAGGGCATCCCTCTGGCACACGAGATGAGCCGCCAGAGCGGCAAGCCCTACATCTGCGCACGCAAGGGCGAAAAGCTCTATATGGCCGACCCTGTCGTGGTGGAGGATCAGTCCATCTCCACCGCAGGAAAGCAGAAGCTGGTCTTCGACCGCAAGGAGCTGGACAAGATGAGCGGCAAGCGTGTGCT
>NZ_JARFIS010000311.1:0-324 GCF_029076575.1 Faecalibacterium sp. DFI.5.82 | reverse complement strand
GTCATCATTCTGGCCGCCACCAACCGTCCAGAATCCCTTGACCCTGCCCTGACCCGCCCCGGCCGCTTTGACCGCCGAGTGCCCGTGGAGCTGCCCGACCTCAAGGGCCGCGAGGAGATCCTGAAGGTCCACGCTTAGAAGGTTGCGCTGGCCCCGGGCATCGACTTTACCACCGTGGCCCGGATGGCCTCCGGCGCGTCCGGTGCCGAGCTGGCCACCATCGTCAACGAAGCCGCGCTGCGGGCCGTCCGTGCAGGCCGCAAGAGCGTGACCCAGTCTGACCTGGAAGAGAGCATCGAGGTGGTCATTGCAGGCTACCAGAAG
>NZ_JARFIS010000310.1:0-324 GCF_029076575.1 Faecalibacterium sp. DFI.5.82 | reverse complement strand
AAAAGATTAAGCAGAATGCCAAGTTCACCGTTGAAGGCATCCAAGAAATCGAAGCCGTTACGCACCATGACGTGATCGCCTTTACGCGTGACGTTTCCAAGTCGTTGGGCCCAGAACGCAAGTGGGTATACTATGGTCTGACCAGTACTGACGTCGTTGATACGGCTCAAGGTTACCAGCTTAAGCAGGTTAACGAGATTCTGCGTCAAGACATCAAGGACTTTATGGAAATCCTGAAAAAGATGGCCAATGAATACAAGTACACGGTCTGCATGGGGCGGACGCACGGGATTCACGCTGAGCCAACGACTTTTGGCCTCAAGG
>NZ_JARFIS010000031.1:0-930 GCF_029076575.1 Faecalibacterium sp. DFI.5.82 | reverse complement strand
GATTGCTCGTTGGAATCATAACCATCGTTGATTGCAATATAGCGGACACCGTGCTCAGGAAAGAAGATTTCCATATACGTTCCGGTTTCGATGTGGTTGCGTCCAAGTCGGGACTGGTCTTTGGTAATGACTGTTGCCACCTTTCCTTCCCGGATATCATCCAGAAGTTCCTGAAAGGCAGGGCGGTCAGAGTTCGTACCGCTGTAACCATCATCGACATAGTACTGGCAATTCCCGAAACCGTTGCGTGTGGCATACTCCATAAGCATCGCCTTTTGAGTGCGGATGCTCAGGCTTTCGCTGTTTGAACCGTCATCTTTTGACAGCCGGCAGTATAAAGCAGTTACTTTTTTGTCCTTTTCCATGTGTACCTCCATAATGGAAAAGAGACCTCATCAATCACATTGTAGCGGATGCTGCGTGATGATGCAAGCCCTTTTCCGCAGTAAAACGTCCAATTAACCAGCGGCGAGATACGATTCGGCAGTTTTACGAATTTCTTCTTCCGCAAGCCGCTGAAAAAGCGTATTCATCGGCACATTGCCGATATAATGGCGTTCCACGATCAGGCGCACAGACTTCGGACTTCTCGGCGCACGTTTGCGTGTAGTGGGCTTCTTCTCAGATTTTTCTTTGTTCAAGGGCAGACCTCCTCATTCATGTGGTGCAAATACGGAAAGGAATGGATGGATTCTATTCGTTTTTCTCTTTTTGTTTTATTACGTTGGTTAGGTGAAAGTTTTCTTTGATACAGTCTTAAAGGCTGCTATACTGCATAGGAAAAATCTCTTTTGCAGATGCCATTAAGAATCTGCATCGCAGAATCGTGATTTTGGCGGTTCTTGAATCGTGAAAAACGCAGAACTATTCAACATTTGGAATTTTTACAAAGATGTGATTGGGCGAAGAAAACCGCGTTCGTCTGCGCTC
>NZ_JARFIS010000309.1:0-324 GCF_029076575.1 Faecalibacterium sp. DFI.5.82 | reverse complement strand
TGCAGGAGCGTCAGACCCAGATCTTACGGGAAATGCAGATGAGCCAGCTGCGAAATCTACAGATGCAGATCAACCCGCATTTTCTGGGCAACTGCTTTAATGCGGTTTACAAAGCCTCCCTTACTGGCGATTTTGAGCAGGTGTTGGCTCTGACCACTTACCTGAACCGATATTTCCGGTTTATGGCACAGGTAGATAATGATTTTGTTCTGCTGGAAGAGGAGCTTCGCTTCACAGATGACTTTCTCTCCATCCAGAAACTCCGATTCGGCGATGCCTTTTCCTACACTTTCTCCGTCCCGGCCTTTCTGCGGCAGGCACGCA
>NZ_JARFIS010000308.1:0-324 GCF_029076575.1 Faecalibacterium sp. DFI.5.82 | reverse complement strand
CCCAGCGCGGCGGATGCCAAGAGCATCGAGGCCGTGAAGAACGCGGTGAACATCCCCATCGTGGCGGATATCCACTTTGACTACAATGCAGCGCTGGCCTGCGCCGACGTTGGTGTGGACAAGATCCGCATCAACCCCGGCAACATCGGCGACGACGACCGGGTCAAGGCCGTGGTGCAGGCCTGCCAGCAGAAGAACAACCCCATCCGCATCGGTGTGAACGGCGGCAGCCTGGAAAAGCACATCCTGGCAAAGTACGGTGCACCCGTGCCCGAGGCCATGGTGGAAAGCGCCCTGTACCATGTCCGCCTGCTGGAGAAGTTC
>NZ_JARFIS010000307.1:0-324 GCF_029076575.1 Faecalibacterium sp. DFI.5.82 | reverse complement strand
GAAATTTCGATAAATTCCGATAATTTTACGCCAAATTTACGTATTTTTTACATTAGACAAGTATAGTAATTTATGAATAAATGCCCCATAAAGGAGAGAGATCATATGAACGAGATTTTTAACGATGAGCTAAAAAAACTGCGTGGCCGGTTTATGGAAATGGGGATCAACACCTCCGAACAGATTTATAAGGCAACCAAAGCGTTCATTGATCGTGACGTGGTGCTAGCCAAAGAAGTCAACGAAAACGATCGGCTGATCAATGATGGCGAAACCTATCTAGAAAAACACGCCTTTAAGCTGATGAATATTCAAAGACCTAAA
>NZ_JARFIS010000306.1:0-324 GCF_029076575.1 Faecalibacterium sp. DFI.5.82 | reverse complement strand
GCTCGACTTCAGCGGGCTTTACGAGAGTAGTGCTCATATCTATTACCTCCTGATAAGTGTTTGGTACGATTCAGGCGCCTTTGGGGCGCGAGTGTCAGTATACAACACAAAAAAGCGCCTGTCAACATCTTTTTGCGATTTTTTCAGTGGAAATTTTTATATCTCTCAAAATCTCTTGAATCCTCTTGAAATCTCGTGTTTTCTAAAATTGCATTTTCAAAAAGTTTTTCAGCCTCCGGGGGGCAAATTTGTCCCGGCGGCGATACAATTTTGCCGCCGAGTGTGTTATACTATATAAGATATTGTATAAAGGAGATTTTTTCC
>NZ_JARFIS010000305.1:0-324 GCF_029076575.1 Faecalibacterium sp. DFI.5.82 | reverse complement strand
GGTAAAATGAACGACACAGTGTAAAATGGAGGAGCAAGTATCTATGCAGGATCAATATTCCCGCACCCAGCTGCTGCTGGGCAAGGAAGCAATGGAAAAGCTGCACAATACCCGTGTGGCGGTGTTTGGCATTGGCGGCGTGGGCGGCTACACGGTGGAAGCGCTGGCACGCAGCGGTGTGGGTGCGCTGGATCTCATTGATGATGACTAGGTCTGCCTGAACAACCTGAACCGCAAGATCGTGGCCACCCGCAAGACCGTGGGCCAGTACAAGGTGGATGTGGCCGAACAGCGTATCCACGAGATCGACCCCAACATCAAGGT
>NZ_JARFIS010000304.1:0-324 GCF_029076575.1 Faecalibacterium sp. DFI.5.82 | reverse complement strand
GATAAAAACAGAAATCGTTAATCGCGCGCTGAAACGCGCGCTGCGCGATTAGCATTTTTGCTGCGCTTTTTCTGTGGCTCAATCCTCCAGCCTGCCGTGGTCGCAGCCGAGAGAAAGATAAAGCTCCATCTCCCCACTCAGCACCATCTGGGCATACTCCAAGGGCTTGTTGTAGAGCAGCCAGTCCAGGTCCGCCCGCTGTGCCGGGGTGTTGCCGTACTCATCCTCGACGGCGATGCAGTCGATGGCAAGAGTGGTGCCATCTGCGAACCGGGCTTCCACCCGGTTGGTGTCCATATTGTAGCAGCAGGAAAGCAGTTTATT
>NZ_JARFIS010000303.1:0-324 GCF_029076575.1 Faecalibacterium sp. DFI.5.82 | reverse complement strand
CGGCCAGCTTATCGGCCACATGGTCCTCCACCAGATAGTGCTCCCCGGGCAGTCCGGCCAGCTCCGGGCACTTTTCCAGCGCTGCCTCGGTGCAGAACAGGGTCTCCAGCGCCGCGCCGCTGCAGAGCTCCGGGCAGAGCTTGCGGCCCTCGGCCAGAAATTTCCCCTCACTGCGCCGGAACGCCCCACTGGAAGCAAGGCGGCAGGCATATTTGATCTTTGCGTTTTCCCGGCTGGTGATCATTTCCATGCGGTCCTCCAGAAGATACAAAAATATACAAAAAGGACGCCCGCGTATTTTACTACGCGCGGGCGTCTTTCAGG
>NZ_JARFIS010000302.1:0-325 GCF_029076575.1 Faecalibacterium sp. DFI.5.82 | reverse complement strand
AGAGCTGATCATGAACCGTGATGTGAAATCATTTAAAGAATACCTTCATTTGTAGATTATATATGAAAAGAATACTTTTTGTCTGCCTCGGTAACATTTGCAGGTCTTCTTCGGCAGAAGAAGTGATGCGTACTCTCATAAAGAAAAAAGGACTGGAACACGAGATAGAGGTGGATTCTGCCGGAATCCTGAGTTATCATAGAGGGGAATTGCCCGACAGCCGTATGCGGATGCATGCTTCCCGCCGCGGTTACAATCTGACCCATCGTTCCCGTCCTGTCTGTACGGAGGATTTCTATCATTTTGATATGATCATCGGCATGGA
>NZ_JARFIS010000301.1:0-325 GCF_029076575.1 Faecalibacterium sp. DFI.5.82 | reverse complement strand
TGTAAATCAACACCTTTGCCGGAGAAAGTCTCCCATAAATCCGAATTTCATGTTATACTGTCCTAAGACCTGTGCCGCATACACGGCGGCGCGGGCCGGGAAAGGAAAACAGGAGCCATTGAAGAAGGGAGTTCTGCTATGGCCATGCTAGAAGATTATAGAAGCGCCCTGCGCGCGGGCCAGCGTGCCTACCGTGCCTGTGTGGCGCGAGGCCAGTCGCCGTACCTTGCGGTGCTGGATGATATCCTGAACGGGGTGAACATCGTTGCCCAGGAGCCGCTGGGGCTGGTGGATATCCCCGCCGAGAGCATTGTGGGCACCAAGA
>NZ_JARFIS010000300.1:0-325 GCF_029076575.1 Faecalibacterium sp. DFI.5.82 | reverse complement strand
AAAAGAACAAAAACGCTCTGTCCAGCCTTTCGGACATCAAGCCCGGGGACTATGTGGTGCACCAGAGCCACGGCATCGGTCTGTACGCGGGCATCCAGCGGCTGGAAGTGCAGGGTGCCATCAAGGATTACCTGAAGATCCAGTATTCCGGCTCCGATGTGCTCTATGTGCCCGTCACCCAGCTGGACCTGCTCAGCCGATACACCGCCCCCGGCGACGAGGAAAAGGTGAAGCTGGCCAAGCTGGGCGGCACCGAATGGCAGCGCACCCGCGCCAAGGTGAAAAAGGCCACCGAGGAGATGGCCCAGGAGCTCATTGAGCTGTA
>NZ_JARFIS010000030.1:0-1082 GCF_029076575.1 Faecalibacterium sp. DFI.5.82 | reverse complement strand
GATTTTTTCGTCATGCCGCAGTTGCATCACCATATAAACATCGCATCCTGCGTTCAGAAATTTCTGCGGGATGTCCGGCATGAGTTCGCCGTCAAAATTCTGGTTCCATTTTTGCTGCATTGTCCACCTCACAGTTCTGGCGCAGACCGTGCAGAGGATTTTGGCGCAGACGTATCACTTGCCAGTTCTGCCAGCTTTTCCAGTGTGGAAGGGCGGTGGTCTGCGCTCAGTTCCTCAGCTTCCGCAACTTTATCCATGACGGCATCGTAGTCCTGCAACAGGCGCCGCCCCTTTTCCAAGTGGTGCGCTTCCAGAATCTGCTCACGAGCTTCCTGAATGGTCAGCTCCGGGGCATCCAGCTGCCCACCGTCCATTACGGAATAATCACTGTGGTAAATAGTGTAGTCCCAGCCGTCCTCACAGGACTGGATAGCAAGATAGCCCTTGCCGCCCAGTTCCCATGCGGCCTGCTCGTCCTGTGTCTGAATTTCGGGGTAGAAGTTTGCATGGTTTCGTTCCATGACCTCGGCAAACTGGCAGATGTGGAACACATTGCCCAGACCGCCCATGTCAAAGTGGTAATCATCCAGATGTTTCACCCGTGCTGTAAAACTGCGCCCATCCGGGTAATCCACCTGAATCACGCCGCCATCTGGAATGCGATAGAGGTCATCATAGTGGCTGTTGATGAGACGAATGTCTTTCGGCAGCGTTTCCGGCTCCCAGATGCGCCGTCTGCCAATGCCCGTCTGCGGGATGTTTTCGAGGATCTTTACGCTTTCCTGTTGGATGGCCTTACGGTCATCGTCCGAAAGTTCAAACAGATACCAGTTCCGGGCGGCAGGGATAGCGTTCCGTCCATCTGGCGGCAGATTCTTTTCCGAGATCTGCCCACTTTCCAGCGGCTCTCCAGTTACCTTGTTATAGGTGGCAAAGCCGACCCCTGCACCGTTTTCCCGGAGATGCAGATAGCGTTCATCATTGATAAGGTAGACCGCTTCTTTTATCTGCTCCATCAGCACCCACCCTCAAATTCCAGCGAAAACTTGCTGCGGCCATCGGCTTCACAGGACAGCAGCACG
>NZ_JARFIS010000003.1:0-240477 GCF_029076575.1 Faecalibacterium sp. DFI.5.82 | reverse complement strand
GCTTCCGAAAAATTGTCCCTCTACTTACGAGCCATCGAAAACGGCCCAAAAGTAGCCCGAAAAAGAAATTTGTTGAAAAGTTTTTGGAAAATATAGTTGAAGTGGCTGCTTGATTAAAATAACATTGATCCATGGGCGACCGACGGAGGACGAAACTTTGCAGCAGCGGCAGTGCCTGAAGTTGAAAGTGGTCTTGAAAAAGATGCCCTACACTTGGTAGGCATCGAGAACGCCTGTTTCATAGCATTGGTGAGAAACTTGTAATTGAATTGTAATTCTTGAGACCGAATCTCCGCTTTTGAAAAAATCCTCTCAATAGGTAGGCAACGAAAACAGCCCAAAGACAACCATCTTTTTGAGAATTAACAAAAAGGTCACAAATGACTGGCCTTCAAAGAAACACTTCTACTATTAACAGAAAAAGTGGCCTAAAATGGGGGGTGTTGGAGAAAATTTCCGCCTTAAAAATACGCCTCTACTCACTAGCCAACGAGAATAGTCAAAAGCTAACAAAAACATACGAATTATGTATTTCTGCCACTGATTGCAACGGCGTATCGGTGACAGAAAGATCGTTTAGAGCGATTCTTCGCGGTTTGGGGTGGTGGAAATCGTTTTGTAGTTGGACTTTTTCTGCTGAAGCTGCTCCAGCTGTTTCAGCACCGATTCCTTCTCCGGCATCTTGCCGCCCGGCGCGGAAAGCTGCTGCTTATTCAGCACCATGTCGATATACTTGCGGATATTTTTCAGTGCAGAGATATCCGGCTGCAAGGTTTCCAGTTGGGTGCGCAGCTCTGCGCTGCCGGATTGCAGCGCAGAAAATTCGGCATCCAATGCCGAAAAATCTACCGCTGTGCTGCCGTTCAGTTTCATCAGAGTGCGGACAGCTTTATTAAAGGTGTCCAGCTCCTCTTTGTGCTGGGCGGCATAAGCGTCCTTGGTCAACTTGAAGTTCTTCTTGATAAAGGTGTCGTGGATGGGCTTCAGCTTGGCATGGGCGGCGGCAGCATCCTTGATCTGGGCGATTGCCCGCATACGGTTTTCGTTCTGCTTCAACTGCCTGCGGAGAGGGGCGGCGGTCTGGTTCAGGTTAGAAATTGCGGTATCCAGATCCTCGATGGTGTTCAGAGAATGGGCTTTCAGATAGTCCACCGCCCGTTTGACTTCCTCAAAGTCCCGAACAGTGCATTTCAGTTTTGCCTTGCCAGACCAATCACTGCGCTGCTCATTGCGGAGATTGAAGTAGTCCACCAGCAGGTCGGACAGCGTGGGCTCTTTCGCCTTTTCCAGAGCGTCCAGAAGAAGCCGCTTCTTTTCGTTCAGGTCTGCGATCCAGTGTTGCAGACCACGAATTGCACTGCGGATGGACTGCATCAGGCTGTTGGCGGCTCGAATGTCCCGGTTGAGATTTCCGAGAAATGTTTCGATTCCCCGTTTTTCCATCTGGTGTGCAGCAGGGCCGAGATGAACGGTCGGTATCTGCTGGATGCCGCCCTGCCGCTCAAAGGAGCGCAGGTCAACACGTTCCGGTCTGCCAGCAGCCTCCAGATAGCGGTTTGTGATGGTCTCCCAACTGTGCCGCCAGACCTCGGCATACTTCTGGTCGTTCCAGTCCACCGTGTTTTCCTTGTGGCACTTCCAGTTGCCAGAGGGGAGCTGGATGCGCTCACCGTTTTCGTCAAGGTCGTATACCTTTCGGGCTTTCGGGAGCCAATTGCCATGTTCGTCCATTGCCCGGAGCGTCAGCAGAATGTGAGCGTGTGGGTTGCCATCTCCTTTGTCGTGGATGGCAAAGTCAGCAATCATACCCTTGGAAACAAACTGCTCCTGACAGAATTCCTTTATCATGGAGAGATACTGTTCTTTCGGCACCTCCACCGGAAACGCCAGCACGATGCGCCGGGCAAGCTGGGAGTTCCACTGGTTCTCCACGGCTTCCACGGCGTTCCAAAGTGTTGCCCGGTCTGCATATCCGGGTGGCGCATGGGACGGCAGCATGATCTCGGCATGGACAAGTTCCTTCTTCTTGTTGTAGAATTTTGTTTTCTGGTCGTACTCGCTGAACAGCCGTTCGCCGCTCTGATAAGCGGCCCCGGCAACAGCGGACTGACCTTGGCTGCGCTTGACGATGGTGATTTTGAAATGCGGACACGGAATAGGTATCACCTCCAAACAAAAAGACCGCCCAGCAAGATTGCTCTTGATGAACGGTCTGGGATCGTATTCGGTTTTGCTCGCCGCCTTGGAACGGAGTGCTATGCGCTTTGGTCTCAGGCGGGAGCCGCAAAAGGATAGCTGCAAAGCAGCGCAAGGAAAATGCAGTTTTCCTTGGGATGGAATCGGGCTGGCGCACAAACGCCAGCTTCGATTTCATCGAGCCGTCTGCAAGACCGCAATTTCACCGGAACGGTGTATAATTGCGCCCTTTATTCTAAAGGGTTTTGGACGTTGCTGCGTTCGTGAACGTCATGCACCATCTTTGCAAGCGCCAGCACGACTTCAGGTTGACGGAACGAGATCTTCAACAGTTCCATCACCTGATCGTCGGTCAGTTCTCCCGGACAGACCAGAAAACTTTCCAGCATTCCGGCACGGGTGCAAAGACGATGCACACGCTCTCTCCGGTTCAGCTCCGACATCTGGCGTTCAAGGATTTTCTCCCGGTGCTGACAAGCGCGCAGCTTCTGCTCTGCTTTGGCTTTTTCGCTGCGGAGATAGGCAAGGTCGGTTTTGGGTTGGGTCAATGGCATCACGCTCCTTTACAGCATTAGTGACATCCGATATTTTTGTTGGTTCGTGGTACACTACACATAATCAATATGGATAATCTCTCGCTAAAACTGTCATAATCCATTGGAAAAGTGGCGAGCGAAAACATGGACGCTGTTACGATCATTTTCTTAAAGTAAACAGAAAGTAGAGAAGTAAATGAAGGACTCTACAAATCGTAGGTGGAAATAAATCGGAAAACGTGATATGGATTGAGACAGTTCAAGAGAAAGGACAATCGACATGGATAGTCAAAAATTTGGTACGTTCATCTCGGAATTAAGAAAGGAAAGGGGGTGGACACAACTGGAACTTGCACAAAAGCTAAATGTTACGGATAAAGCAGTTTCAAAATGGGAGCGGGGAGTTTCCCATAGTTAAAGATACCACACCAAATATGATGAACCAACGCTTATACACTACCAGCTATAATAAACCGCAAGGACAGCAATTTGATGATACTGCTGTCCTTTCTTTTATAAAATTGCAGTACACATAAAAAAGCTGTAAAATGATAAATATATTTGTCCTTGTAACATTTCACGGACATTTGCCTGTTATACTATCTGCAAAAAGCAAAGGAAGTGAGGATATGAAGCAGATTTTAATTGTCGAGGACGACAGTTTTTTGAATAAGATGTTAGACTATAACCTGACCGCAGACGGCTACGGCGTGACTTCTGCCCTAAATGCCAGAACCGCAGCCGAAGCCATCCGCCAGCGGGAATTTAATTTAGTGCTGCTGGACATCAACCTGCCGGACGGGAACGGTTTTGAACTGTGCAAGCTGATAAAGCCCCAGCACCCGGATACCATCGTGATTTTCCTGACCGCCAACGATCAGGAGAGCGACCAGATACGGGGCTATGAGGTGGGCGCGGTGGACTACATCACAAAGCCCTTTGTGATCGGGGCCTTGCAGCGGAAAATCAAAGCCATGTTCGCCATGCTGGAACACCACAAACCGGCCAAGGACATTTACGACGACGGGCGGCTGTTTCTGGACTTCTCGGAACAGGCGGCTTCCTTAAATGGCAAGCCCCTGACCCTATCCCCGATGGAGTACAAAATGCTGAACCTGTTTCGTAAAAATCCCCGGCAAGTGCTGACCCGTGGGCAGCTTTTGGAAAAGCTGTGGGATATAGACGAGCGGTTTGTGGACGAACACACCCTGACAACCTCCATCAGCCGTATTCGCAGCAAGATTGAAGCCGACGGCGGCGCACCCTACATCAAGACCGTTTACGGCATGGGGTATCAATGGACGGGAGGCGAGGTAAAATGAAGTTTCAAAACCTCTCGGTAAAGCGGCTGTTTGGCCGGGTGGCAATGGAGCTTGTCCTCTCCATGTCCGGGATCACCATAGCCCTGTTTCTTGTGACAAAACAGATTGCGGTGCTGCTGACAGGCGGGACGCTGCTGCTGTGCGCCCTTGTGGGGATTTTTGTACTGACGCAGGCGTTTGGAAAGCGGCTGTCGCAGTTTACCGCTGACCTGTGCCAGACCTTAGACCACATGATCGCCGGGAATGAAGCGCCCCAGCGGCCAGAGGACAGCGAAACCCAGCTTGCCAGAATCGGACACCGGCTGGCAAGGCTTTACCAGATCATGCAGGAGAACCGCCGCCGGGTGGACGAGGAACGACAGGAGTTACAGACCCTTGTATCGGATATTTCCCATCAGGTGAAAACGCCGGTAAGCAATCTGAAAATGGCGACGGACACCCTGCTGGAAAAGCCCATGACCGAGGCGGAGCGCACCGACTTTATCCGGGGAATCCGCAGCCAGACGGATAAGCTGGACTTTCTCTTTCAGGCCCTTGTGAAAACCTCACGGCTGGAAACGGGCGTGATCCAGTTGGATAAGAAACCGGGTCGCCTCTTTGATACCGTGGCGCAGGCCATGAGTGGGATTGTGTATGCAGCGGAGAAAAAGGAAATCGCTGTGTCCGTGGACTGCCCGGAGGATTTGACCGTTTTCCATGACAGCAAGTGGACATCCGAAGCCCTCTTTAACCTGCTGGACAATGCAGTGAAGTACACCCCGGCAGGCGGGAAAATCGCCGTGTCAGTGGTGCTGTGGGAAATGTATGTGGAGGTCAAAGTGACCGACACCGGCAAGGGCATTTCCGAAAGCAATCAGGCTGCCATCTTCCGGCGCTTCTATCGTGAGGAAGAAGTACACGAACAGCAGGGCGTGGGCATTGGCCTGTATCTGGCCCGCGAGATCGTAACGCGGCAAGGCGGCTATATCAAAGTGGTTTCGGAGCCGGGCAAGGGTTCAGAATTTTCCATTATGCTGCCGACAAAATAGAATGCGGCGGACGGTCATTCTCGGCTGCCCGCCGTAAGTCTTTTCGCAACAGTGTGCCGATAAAGCTGCCAGTGGCAGTTTTTCGGCGGAAATGTCCGAGCGTTGTAACATTTCACCCCCGATTTTCAATGAAATTTTTTGGCCGCTGTAACATTTCGCGGACATTTGGGTTTTACAATAGCCTTATCAACAGGCAGAAAGCCTTGAAAGGAGTTTTGAGTATGAGAATTTTACAGACTATCGACCTGAAAAAGTATTACGGTACAGAGCCGAATATCACCCGCGCCCTTGACGGCGTGAACTTCTCTGTAAATGACGGCGAATTTGTGGCCGTTGTGGGAACCTCCGGCAGCGGCAAGTCCACCCTGCTTCACATGATGGGCGGGCTGGACACCCCTACTTCCGGCAATGTGATTGTCCGGGACAAAGAGCTGTCGAAAATGAACGACGAACAGCTTACCATCTTCCGCCGCCGCAACATCGGCTTTATCTTCCAGAACTATAACCTTGTTCCTATCCTGAATGTGTATGAGAACATCGTCCTGCCGGTGGAGCTGGACGGGGACACGGTGGATCAGAAGTTTTTGGACGAGATCGTTCACCTGCTGGGGCTGGAAGATAAACTGAAAAATATGCCGAACAATCTTTCCGGCGGCCAGCAGCAGCGTGTGGCTATCGCACGCGCCCTGATTACCAAACCGGCTATTGTGCTGGCCGACGAGCCGACCGGCAACCTTGACAGCAAGACCAGCGCCGAGGTGCTGGGGCTTATCAAGCGCACCAGTGCAGAGTTCCGGCAAACTGTTGTGATGATTACCCACAATGACGACATAGCCCGTCTTGCAGATCGGATTGTCCGCATTGAGGACGGCAAGATTGTGGAGTAAGGAGGTGGCAGGCTATGACATGGCCTTTTGAGAATGATACCAGCGCCATTACAAAGAAGCTGGCAAAGAAAAGTTTGCAAAGCGAGAAGCGCCGGAATCTGATGGTGGTGATTGCCGTTGCGCTGGCGGCATTTCTGATCTGCTTTACGGGAATTGTGTCTACCTCCCTGACACAAATGCAGCGCAATCAGGTTGTCGATACTTATGAGGCGGTCTGGCTGGGCGTAGAGGAAAACGACATTGAAACCCTGAAAGGACTGCCGGAGTTTGAGCGCGTAGGCGGCTACTATATGCTGGGTGAGGAGCTTTCAGAACAGGGCTATCATGCGTCCTATGTGTATTGCGACGCGCAAATGATGGAGATTGCCAAGGCGCAGATGGAGTTGTTAGAGGGCCGGGTTCCTGAAAAAGCAAATGAAGTTGTTGTAAGCGAATACTTTCTTTCCACCTATGGAAACAATGCCAAGATCGGGGACACTGTGACCTTAGATACAGAGAGTTTTCATGGTGATTATGTCGTTACCGGCATTATGGACAGCGTAAATGAAAAAGAAGCGAATACCTGCGCTATCATTCTTTCCAACGCTGCCCTGACAGAATGGAACGGGTTTGACCCGGCTGGCTATCGCGCCTATGTCCATTTCAAAAACAGCGACCAGTTGGGCGAAGAACTGATGACCTCTTATTGCAGGAAGATTGCAGAGGAATATCAGCTTCCTATGCCCAAAATGAACAGCAAGTATTTTGCCTATACTTCTAAATCCTTTGATTTTGCACTGATGGCTGGCGTGATTGCCATTGTTCTGATCGGCGGCTATATTGTGATCCAGAGTATCTTCCGTATCTCCATCAATGACAAAATCAAGAGCTACGGGCAGCTTCGGACGATTGGTGCGACACCAAAGCAAATCAAGCGGATTGTAAAGCGAGAGGGACGCAAACTCGGCAGTATCGGGATTCTGATTGGCACAGTGCTGGGCGTATGCGGCGGTTTCCTCCTGTTTTCCAAGGGTTTTAACGCTGTTTCCTATGTGGCAACGGTTATTTTAACGCTTATAAGCAGTTGGATCATGATATCTGTTTCCATCCGTAAGCCGGTGAAAATTGCGGCAGGGATTTCCCCCATTGAAGCCGTCCGTTTTACCCCGGCGCAAAAGGACATCCGCAGCCGGAAAAAGAATATCAAGCTCAATCCTGTTTCAATGGGAATTGCAAATTTTAGGCGTGACCGAAAAAAGACCGTTGCTATTGTAGCCTCATTGAGTTTGGGCGGAATTATCCTGCTTGTGGTATCCTCCATTGTTTTGCTGCGCTCACCAGAGGCGCTTGCAAGACAGTTTTTCCCAGACGGCGACTATAAAATTTATTTGGATTCTGAAATGACAGAAGAAAAGGTTATGGCAGCGGGAAATCCATTGAATGAGGAATTAAAGCAGGAAATCTTATCTATTGATGGCGTTACAGATATAATTCCAAGCAGGCAATCTCTCCATGCAACTTATAAAACAGAGATTCATCAAGCTGGTGGTATGTGCGATATGCTGACCGACCAGAATTATGCGGCAGTTGAAGCGGCTCTGACAGAGGGAACCATGCCAACAGATTCCCGTAGTATTGTAATTGACTATAATGTGCTAAAGCAGAATGAGGATATGGGTGTTGGTTCAACGGTTGAAATTTCTTTGGGAGAAGAACAGCCATCCGTTTCTGTTACCATATCGGGGTTATACGCTCCTGCAAAGGTATATTCAGGACATGGCAGGATGCCCTTAGATGGGGCAACTCTTTTTGCACCAGAAGCGTTGTTCCACGAACTGCACCCGGAAATCACCTCTTTTGACTATTCATGGAGCATTGTAAATGACCCTAAAAAAACGGACTATGTGGGAGCTGAATTGAAAAATATTGTTGCCAGCCATAGTAATATTGCCTTAGATGAAATCAATACAGTGATTGAATATGAAGAAATGACAAATTCTTTTGCGTTTGGCAGTATGGAGATACTTTCATGGTTGGTATTTCTCTTTGGCGTTATCAACCTTATCAATACGACACTCTCTAACCAGATAGCCCGAAAGCAGGAAAACAGTATTCTGCGTTCTATCGGCCTAACACAAAAACAGCTATGTGAAATGAACATCTGTGAGGGGCTGTGCTATGCGCTCTTTGCAACATTGGCGACGCTGATCGTTGGGCTTCCGGCTTCCATCTTTGCTTGCAGAAAAATGAGCATAGGAGCTTTTGCCGGAAATGTAGTGCCTTACAAATTCCCGGTTTTGGAAATGGGACTGTTCATTCTGGTATTGTTCGGAATGGAACTGATCTTGTCTGTATGGACAATCCGCAGACAGAAAAAGCAATCCCTGATCGAACAAATGCGGGCGATGGAATAACCGTATGGGATCGGCGGGGCGGCGTGTGCTGCCCCGCTTTTTTCGCCATTTCTCAAAAAAATTTTGAAATGTCCGAGCTTTGTAACAATTCAGCCTGTTTTTTTGTCGAAATCAAAGGCACCTCGGACATTTATAGTTCTTCCAAAAGTTTGATGATAATATTACCATTCATGGAAGAAGCAATCTGTTATTACAATAATGCGAAATTGACGATAGTGCCATCATTAAATTGGGCTTCCACCCGGTTGGTGTCCATGTTGTAGCGGTAGGAAAGCGCTTTTTGAGAGTGATTATGGTCGAAATACTGATTTCGTTTCATTTGAATTGCTCCTTAAATGATTTTGGATTTGATTTTCAACGAGATGAGGTCTCTTTTTCCTTTCTCTTAAGTCACCCAACCGCACTGTCCTGCATCCGTTGCGCAGATAATGCTCTCCACATCGGCGCGGTGCATGAGCTTTTTCAGGATTCCGAACTGCTTTTTTGTGCTGGCAGACACAAGGTACTGCCACCTTTGCGGCAGGATAGGCAGATCGGCTACATTCCATTTGACGTACTTTTCATCGTAGGTGCTGGGCGGAGCCAGTTCTACCAGATGGCCGATACACCAACTCACGATATAGCCGCTGCCCTCAAGGTAGCCATCCTGCCGCCCCTGCACCCCCAAAACCTTGGCGTAAGACATGGCAACGGACGGTTTTTCGGTCACGATCAATTTTGCGATAAGAAATCCCTCCAATCTAGTTTGAATTATGGTATGTAGGCGGCAATCGCCGCCTTAAAATCAGATGGGTGTTACATCCTGTTCCTCAGAAGTATCCTCATCGTTCGAATCATCTTCCGGGGGAATCTCGAAATTGCCGTTGTCCTCGGTGTAGTCCGCATCAGGGTCAGCAGCTTCTTTTTCTGCCTGTTTCTTGTGCTTCTGCTGGATGAAGAAATAAAAGCCGCCGCCCGCCACTAGCGCAATCAGAGCCACGACACCGAGAAACGCCGCAGCATACTTTGTGACTTTATTTTCTTTCGGCTGTTCTGCATCGGATGCAGCAGCTTCTTCTGCGGCTTTCTTGGCTTCTTCCTCGGCTTTCAGCTTGTCCAGTTCCGCCTGCTTCGCCGCTTCTTTTTCAGCGTTGTAGGCTTCTGCTGCTTCTTCCTCCATCAAGGCCAGCAAATCCGCTTCGTCCACAAGGTTCATAAAGTGGACGGTCTGCTGCCCCTTGGCATTGCGGTCAATGACCAAGTAGAATGTCGCACCCGACTTGCTCACCATCGTAATAAACTGCTGGCCGCTGCCATCGGAGTAGTTGGTGTGATAATCGTCCACCAGTGTCAGATTGCCCTCCGGGGTCAGTGCGCCCGTTTCCTCATCCGTAATGGTGACAGCATCTTCTTCCTCTACGATTTCCGGCAGGACAGGTTCTTCCACCGGGGTGGTATCGCCCTCATAGGCGAAAGCAGGAGCAGCCATGCCGATGCACAGCACCGCCGATACCAGCAGTGCGCCGAATTTCTTAATCTTCATCATTGACATCTTCCTCCTTGTCAAAAGTTGCACCCACAGCGGCCAGCGCAGCCGGGTTCGGGGTGGTGTTGGCCGACTGCCGCAGCAGGGCGGCAAGCTGTTCCGGGCTGACCTTTGCACTGCGCACCATTTCGTTCACCTCGGCGGCCTCGGCTTCCTGAATCCGCCGCTCCAGAATCTCAATGCGGTTGTTTAGCTTGATGCGCCGCTCTTTCTCTTTTTCGAGCATCGCCCGCAGTTTTTCCAGTTTTTCGCTCATAATAGAACCCTCCAATCATTTTGAAAGCCGTCCGAATCCGGCAAGATACTGTTGCCAGTAGGACGAGTGGATGTCAGCATATTTGATGGGGTCTCCGGCACTGACCATCATGCCATTACCGAGATAGATTCCGCAATGGCTCATCCCCGGCGTATCATACGTTCCTTTGAAGAAAACCAAGTCACCGGGCTTTGCTTCGGCTTCAGAAATATGCTGGCTCTTCTGCCACAATCCGTTGGCAGTAGTGCGCCCAACATCATAGCCGTTCTGGTTGTAGACCCAGCAAACGTAGCCGGAACAGTCAAAGCCAGTTTCGGGGGAACTACCGCCCCAAACGTAGGGAGTGCCAACGTATTTCTTGGCTTCCTCATAGATGGCTGCAAATTCACTGTCAGTCAGGGCCTCCGCAGGAACCTGATAGTCGATGCCGGGTGCGCCGGAGCCATCCGAGCCACCGGGCGGCAGACCGCCGTTGAACAGGTAAGGCCGACCGCCCAGTGTGTCCTGAAAAATCTCGTACCGTTTCCACTGATCTTCGGTCAGCTCTTCCCGGATAACAACTTCCAGACCCTTGTTTTCCAGTTTGGTGTGGAAAATCTTGTACTCATACGGCACCTGTGTAGGAACCGGGATGCCCGCAGGACTAATGACCCATACGGTCTTGTACCGAATCTGCACTTCTACCCATGTGGTGAGCTTGTACTGCTTTTTGAAGATTTCCTTCAATTTGCCCTGCACTTCCGACCGGGTATAATCGTCATACAGAGTAGTCAGAAAGGAAGTGAGCTGCCACGGGTCATGCTCGATGGGATCAAGATGGTACTGGTACTCGTTGTAGCCCGGATGGTCTTGCGGAGTGCGCTTGATTTTTTTGTCCAGTTCCTTTTCCAGCTTCTTGTAGTCCTGTTCTGCACCGCGAACGTCCCTGTCCTCGGCAGAATAAATCGTCTGCCCGGATACTTGGGTACTGCCCGAAAAGAGGATGCCGCAGGAGGAAAAGCCAGACATCACCATCAGGATGAGCAAAACAAAAACGCCCACGATTACAAGAACGTGCGCGTTACTCTTTGCGGCGGTCATAAGGCTGTTTACTGCCGAACCGACCACAGATTTTCCCTTGTCCACTACTTGTTCTACACCAGACCGTGCGGGAGATGCACCGCCGGATACAGCTTTTTTGCTTCCAACGGTCTGTGCCGCTGTGCCACCAGACCGGGCTGCGGCATAGTAGCTCTGTCGAATGTCATGTTTCTGCCGCCATCGGGAGAGCCAATTGGAACCACCCTCACGGGTACCGATGCCGGAATCTCCTGCATTTTGTGATGCAGTTGGTTCTTGCGCAGAAGATTTTGCGGTTTTGGAGTTTTTCTTGCCCTGCACCTTGGCTTTCTTTTTCAGTTTCCGGGCATAGCGGCTCTTGGAAATATCGCGGACATTTCCAGCGGCCTTTTCACCCTCGCTCAACGCCTGCACACCGACATTATCTTCCTCATACTGGTCGATTTCCCGATGCACCGCAGTCCGGGCAGCATTGGCAGCGTACATCTCGCGCTTTTGCGCTTTGCTCAAACGGCTCAGTTCGTCCGGGGTCAGTTCTGCCTTGCCAAATCGCAAATGCTGGTTTTTTTCTGCGGCCTTGTCCGCATCGAGTTTCAGCTTCTTCTTTTTGGGCGTGGACTGCTCGACCCTCGCTTTCTTCGGGGGAGAGCGTGTCTTTTTGGCTGACGTTTCCTCTTTGAAGTTCAGCTTCGGATTGCTCATTCCTTTTTGCCCTCCGAAACCTCACCCAACTTCGTGGTCATGATGCGATACAGTTCCAAATCGGTGGGGAATCTGTCCACGAACGGGAGAATAACATTGCCGAAGAAAAGCAGTCCTTCACCTTCACCGGAGTGCGTCACATAGGAAAGCTGATGGGGCGAGATGTTGAGCTGCTTTGCGAGGATTTGACGGTCGCCAGCGGCCTGATTCAGCATGATGATCATGTCGCTGTTCTCGAAAATATTCTCGACCTCACGCGAAGAAAGCAGGTCTTTGACGTTCTGCGTTAATCCAGTCGGCACTCCGCCCCATTTTCTGAACCGCTTCCAAATCTCCACAGAATAGGCCGCAGTCTGCTCCTCTTTTAAGAGGAGGTGCATCTCGTCCATATAATATCGGGTGGACTTTCCGCTACTACGATTGGCAGTGACACGTCCCCAGACCTGATCCTGCACGATGAGCATACCGAGCTTCTTCATCTGCTTGCCCAGTTCTTTAATGTCATAACAGACGATTCTGTTGTTGACGTTCACGTTGGTGCGGTGGTTGAACAGATTCAGACTGCCCTTGACGTAGATTTCCAGAGCGGTAGCAACATGATGAGCTTCTTTCTCGTCCTGCTGGAGCAGGGCGTTGTACAAGTCCTCCAGAATCGGCATATTCTCCGGGCAGGGGTCAGCAAAATATTTCCGATAAATCAGATGCACACAGCGGTCAATGACCGTCTTTTCCACCGGGAGCAGACCTTCCTTGCCGCCGACAACCAGTTCGCACAGAGAAAGAATAAAGTCCGCTTTCAGGGACAGCGGATTATCTTCTTCCGAATAGTTGGCGTTAATGTCCATCGGGTTGATGAACTGGGTGCTGTTGGGGCTGATTTTAATGACCTGTCCTTTCAGTCGGTTTACCAGTGGGGAATATTCGCCTTCGGGGTCGTTGATGATAATATCATCATCCGTCACCAGAAAGGCATTTGCGATTTCACGCTTTGCCGAGAAACTTTTGCCGGAGCCGGGAGTACCGAGGATAAGTCCATTCGGATTTTTCAGCTTCTTTCTGTCCACCATAATCAAATTGTTGGAGAGAGCATTCAAACCGTAGTACAGAGATTCTTTGCCGGACTGGTAAAGCTCCTGTGTGGTGAATGGAATGAAAATGGCCGTACTGCTGGTAGTAAGGCCGCGCTGAATCTCAATCTGATTATCGGCCAGCGGCAGAGAGGACATAAGCCCCTGTTCCTGCTGGTAATCCAAGCGGCACAGATTGCAGTTGTGCTTCTGTGCGATGGAGCTTGCCTGAAAGACATTGTTTTCCAGTTCCTGTTCGGTACGCCCGGTGTTCAGCACGAGGAATGTCACCAAAAACATTCGCTCGTTCTGGCTCTGCAATTCTTTCAGCAGGGCTTTGGCATCACGGCCATAGGTCGCCAAATCGGACGGAATGATGTCAATATCATACCCGGCGCGGATTGCTTTCTTCTGCTCCTCAATCTTGCTTCTATCAAGTTCAGTAATCGTGCGCTTGACCGTTTTAATGGCGCGGTTTTGGTCAACGCTCTGAATGTGCATGGTGACAATCTGGCTGGAATCCATATCCAAAAAATCTTTCAGAAGCTGGTCGCTGATGTCGGAGGCCGTGATGCTCAGAAAACTGGCGGCACAGTAGATTCCGCCCATTTGGAACGTCCGGGAATTTTTGAAGGCGAAAGCAGTCGGTGCAATGGCATCTTTCACCGAAAGGCCGCTTTTCACGAGATCATTCCATTCAAAACGGAACTTCGATTCACCGTCCATGTGGAACATATCGTGCATGAGCTTGAGCCGTTCCGTACCATTCAGCGGCTTGGCCTGAACACCCAAACGGTGGAAGTTGTTGAGCAGATCGTTCTGCACATGGTCGAGCCGTGTTTTCACCTGACGCATACTCTCGCCCTCCACGCCAAAGGTGATGAACTTGGTCTTAGTCAGACCATTATTGCCCTTGGCAAGCTGCTGGCGCAGCATCAGCGAATACTCAGCCCGCACATCATCGAAACCGTCTTTCTGGAATGGAATGCGGATGCTTTTCTCGAATTCTGAACTGTCCGTTGCCATGTTCACAAAGGACAGCTCAAACTTGATGGAGCTGTCGAAGAAGTTGAGGAACGAACACCATTCCTCGAAAATCGCGTTTTTGTCCTCTTGTTGTGCCAGCTGATAGTTAATATCCTGATAGGCAATCGTCCGGGTGTAGTAGTTTGCCCTCACCCGGCAGGTTCCATCCTCAAACATCCGCTGCATGGGAATGGACTGCTGTGCCGTGTGAGGAATAGCGGGTTTCGGCGGCGTTTTCTTGCCGCCTTTATCGGTCTTTTTCCAAAACGGAATCATGGTTCATGCCTCCTTTCATGAGCATCGCATAGTAATTTTCGGTCTTATAAGGCCGGATTTTCGGACGCAGGAATCGCGCCCGGACATAATATGACAGCAGCTTTTCCAGCGGCTGACCATTTTTCTCGTACATACCGAGAAAAAAAGCCGGGAGCATAACTGCCATCATGCCAAGGGTAGCGGCAGAGTTGCCGCCGGAATCCCGGAGCAAAAAGAAAAGCGGCACTCCAATCAGTGCCGCCGTTCCGAAGCAGATGAGCTGCCGCTTTGTCAGGTTGAAAGCCACTTTTGACTTCACCTTGGTCAAATCGCGAGGAACAGAAATATACGCAGCCAATAAAGCACCCCCTTTAATGCGCTCCGAGAACAGATTTCGTCACGGAGCTGGTTTTGAACAGACTGAAACAGAGCAGGACGGTGTAGCCGACAATGCCCCAGATCGAATTGATGGCATCGCCGGAAATCGCCACATTCTGAATCAACACGGCATAGATGGCCACGCAGATGAGGATGAGAAAGCCCTGAAATCCCAGCGCAAACAAGCATTTCAGATAGTTCTGTCCCATGTGGCTCTGTTCATGGTTGCCCCATGTTGCCATGGGAATCGGCGCAAGGCTCACCATACAGTAGATCTCAATCATGCGTCCGTACACAATGACGAAAATCACGATTGAGAGGATTCTCATGGTGATGCCGATGAAGAAGCTCTGCAAAAAAAGCCCGAAGAGTGGACCGACATCCATTTGCATCAGACTGGCTTCCAGCATCGACAGGCCGATTTCATTGACGCGAGTATTGCCCGCAATAATGCCGCTGGAATCGGACACGACTTTCTGCGTCAGGTCAAAGACTGCCATCACAATATCGAACGTGTTGGAGATGAACCATACTGAAACAGCGGTCTTGAAAATCCAGCGCATAATAAGTGCTGGCTCAAACTGCGCCATGTTGTTATGCTGGGTTATCATTTCAATCAGTTCGTAACAGGCGATAAATGTGAGGATAATGCCCGCAATCGGCAGAACCACGTTCCGGGAGAGCGATTCGATCATCGCAAAAATGCGTGGTTCAAAGGCCGATGGCCGTGTGCCGACCTGTTGCGCAATGTCACCGACCTGCTCATTTACGGCATCGAACAGCCCGGACAGGTTTGACATGATGCCAGCCGTCAGGATACCCTTTATCCAATCGGCTATGGCTTTGAGAACGGTTTCCATTCAGCAGTCACCGTCCTTTAGGTGAAGTGGTTGATAAGGGTCTTGAGAAGGTTCAGAACAAAAATAATGTGGGTCAGAAGCTGCATAATAGCACCGCCTTTCGTTGATGGGTGGATGGTCTTGCAGCAATTCACTTCCTATTATAATAGGGGCTGTTATCCACAGCGAGGATTGAAGCGATTGCGTATGTACAGGCGGAATAAATCCGCCCGCTGTTCTTAACCGAACAGGCCGCTCAGCAGAGGAATCAGGGTAATGCCGACCAGCGCGACACCGCCGCCAGCCATGAGCTGCTTCATACCCTGACTCTTTGCTTATGTGTGATAAAGAAGCAATAGAAGTGCAAAAAATTTTGCCGTTCCTATCCGACACTTGGCCATTGTGTCGGATAGGTCGGGCGGTTATTCGGGCAAGTCAATCTTGCCGACAAAGCTGTAATAAATCTCAATGTCCTGCCTGCGGGTGCCGTTCTCATCATAGCTGCACTCATGCACCACAATTTTCTCGATCATTTCCCGCAAGAGAGTGGGGGTCAGTTCTTCAAAGGCAAGGTGCTTGCGGACAATGCCCATAAATTTCTCGGCGTTGACGGTAGCTGCCTGTGACTTGTCCAGTTCGGCTTGCAGGGCGGCGGCTCTCTTTTTCAGCTCCGCTTGCTCGGCTTCGTAGTCAGCCGACAGTTCCATGAAACGCTCATCGCTGATTTTGCCGTTTACATTGTCCTCATACAGCCGCTTGATAATGCGGCTGATTTCAGAAATGCGTTCCTGCGCCTGTTCAAGCTGCTTGATGGCTGCGGCGGTCTTTCGCTTGCCGCCGATCTCGTTCTGCTGGACAAGTAGTTTCACAAACCGGCTCTCATGCTTGGCTGCGTATTCGGTCACTTGCCGGAGATTTGCCAGGACACCAGCGGTCAACAGATCGGTGCGGATAAAGTGCGCCGTACAGTTGCGGGTGCGCTTCTTGTAGCTGCCGCAGATGTAGCAGTCCTGTTTGCGGTCTTTGTTCTGATACCGCTGCTGATACAGCACATGGCCGCAGTCGGCGCAGAACAAAATCCCGGAGAACAGCCCCACTTCATCGTAGCGGTTCGGGCGTTTGCGCTGTTTGCGTAACTCCTGCACCCGTTCCCATGTTTCCTTGTCGATGATCGGCTCATGGTGGTTCTCGAAAATGGCCTGCTTCTCGACGGGGTTCTCTATGCTGTGCTTGACCTTATAAGAAGGCTTTTCCGTTTTGAAGTTCACCAGACATCCGGTGTACTCTCGGTTTTCGAGGATATGAACGACGGTGTTGGTCGCCCATTTGCACTCATAGCCTGGGTGATAACGGCGGGTGCTGCCTGTCCGCTGATATTCCAGCGTCCCCGGCGTGGGGATTTGCTGCTCCGTCAGCATACGGGCAATCTTGGTCGGGCCGTTCCCGGCAAGGCAAAGCTGGTAAATCTGCTGCACCACCGGGGCGGCTTCCTCGTCTATAATAAAATTCTCGTCCTCGTCCATCACATAGCCGTAAACCGGCTTGCTGGTAACAGGCTTGCCGCTCATGCCTTTTGACTTTTTCACTGCCTTGATTTTCTTGCTCGTATCTCTCACCAGCCATTCATTGAACAGATTTCGCAGCGGGGTAAAATCGTTGTCCATGCCCTCGCTGGCACTGTCCACATTATCGTTGACAGCGATAAAACGCACACCCTTTTGAGGGAACAGCATTTCCGTGTAAAACCCTACCTGCAAGTAGTTTCGCCCTAACCGGCTCATGTCCTTGACGATGACCGTACCCACTTTCCCGGCTTCAATGTCCGCAAGCATGGCTTGAAATCCGGGCCGCTGGAAGTTCGCGCCGGAAAAACCGTCGTCGGTGTACCAGCGCAGATTGGTAAAGCCGTTCTGTTTTGCGTAGGTTTCGAGTATCCTTTTTTGGTTCGATATGGAATTACTCTCGCCTTGCAATTCATCCTCGTGGGACAATCTCGGATAAAGGGCGGTAATGAGGTTTTGGGTGGCTTGTCTTAACATAAAATCCTCCGTTTCCGACAGCCAGCCCCACTATTCCGTGGTTTCATTGTACCACGGAACGGCGGGGGCTGTACAGCGGCAAAAGCGTTAAATTTGCTTCTTTACAGCTTTTCAATTTTCCGATTTTTATGGTATGGGTTGTCGTCCCATATTTGCAGTAGAAAAGTTCATAACTCCGTGGTATACTCTGATTTAACAAAAAAATCAGAAGTTAAAGGAGAAA
Organism: Faecalibacterium sp. DFI.5.82; assembly: GCF_029076575.1. Taxonomy (NCBI): domain Bacteria; kingdom Bacillati; phylum Bacillota; class Clostridia; order Eubacteriales; family Oscillospiraceae; genus Faecalibacterium; species Faecalibacterium sp. DFI.5.82. The sequence continues at coordinate 222,746 of NZ_JARFIS010000003.1, read as the reverse complement.
ACATGAAGTATACAATAGATGAATTAACCGCGGCCAAAAGGCAAATTGATTCAACTCTGCACAAGCTAAGAGAAACAGTAAAAACATTTGAATCAAAGGATAATTCCGAGCGTTATAAATCACAAATCACATTGGCAAAGAGAAGAATAAAAGCCTTTGAAATTGCAAATTATTTTATAGAGAATGAGATTAAGAATTGCTAAAGCACTTCCGATTTTCGTTCCAGCGGTCATGCTCCCTGGCATGGCCGCTTTTCCATGCCCCGGTTCACGCCGGATAAGTCGGCTCCTGTGTAGCAGCGGCTTCCGCTTCCAGTACCCGCGCCATTTTGTCGGCGGCTGTGGTTGTGGTGTCTTTCTTGAAATAGCCGGACACGACAAGGACGGAATTGCCCATGCGGATTTCCGTCACACAGTCAGGGCGGCGGGTGGTGCGGGTGTCGTGCTGCTTGTTATCTGCCATAGGCAATACTCCTTTCAGTCGGTAATCAGTTTCTTCATGCTCTCCATTTTCCGCTTGGCGGTTTCCTGCCGGAAGTTGTCGCCGGTAAAGCGTACCGGGACGCACATGGAAAGCAGGCGGTCATAAATCCGGGAATGGGCGGTGTCCTCCGGGTTGTGCAGGTCGTCCAGCGTAAGGTTGGTCGTGACGATCAGCGGCTTGCCGCTGCGGTAACGGCTGTCAATCACATTGAACACCTGTTCCAGCCCGTATTCCGTCCCGCGTTCCATGCCGAAGTCGTCAAGGATCAGCAGCGGATAACGACAAAGGCGGGAAATGTACTCGTTGCGCCCCTCAAAGCTGGCGGCAAGGTCATTGAGGATAAGAGCAAAGTTCGTCATGCGGACGGGGATTTCTTTCTCCATGAGGGCGTTTGCGATACAGCCTGCAAGGTAGCTTTTGCCGGTGCCTACGCCGCCCCAGAACAGGCAGCCGATATTGTCTGTCCGCATATCTTCCCAATGCTCCACATACCGGCGGGCAAGCCCGGTCTGCGGGTTCCTGCCGTTGTCGTTCTCGAAAGTCCAGTCCCGCATGGTGGGGTCGGTAAAGCCCCGGCGTTTCAGTTCTTCCACGGTGTCAAGGTGTCTGCGCCGCTTTTCGGCGGCTTCCCGTTCCTCGCGGGCGGTTCTCTGGCAGTCGCACTCTGCCGGGTGGCGGTCGCGCCCGAAGATAGCGGCCTTATCCGGCGCAAAATAGGCTTCTTTCGGCTTGCGGCACTTGCCGCAGTACAGTAAACCGTCCTCGCCGGTGTAGTCCTCCGGCTCCGGGATGGTGGTCGTCATATTCTCCAAAACCGCGTTGATTTCATTCTTCATAAACTCTCGCCCTCCTTGCATGAGTAGTCTGGTATGCCCTTTTTAGGGGCTTCCTTTTTGTCGTTCCCCGCCCATATCCGCAGGGCGGCGGCATAGTTCTGGTAGCTTTTCCCGTTGGCGGCAAGGTAGCGGCTCATTTCCTCGATGAACCGTTCCAGCCTGTCAGGGTACTCTGCCTGCAACTCGTCGTATTCGGTCTGTGACAGAAAAATATTTCCATATCGGCCATAGGGCGCGGACGGCCCCCCACTCACTCCCTTTGTTTGGCTCTCTGTAAGGTTGTTTATAGTAGTTTGGTTAGGGGACGGTTTTCCGACCATCATAAGGTCGGTTTTCTGACCATCAGTAGGACGGTTTTCCGGCTCTATGAGGGGCGGACTTCCGGCCATCAGTTGGTCTGAAAACTGTACCTGTGGCACTGGCGGTACTTTGACATAAAGCCGGTTCGGTGCGGAGAAGCCGCCCCGTTCCCGTTCCAACAGCCCCGCCGTGTCCAGTTCATTAAGCGCCCCCTTGATGGTGGTGCTGCCTTTATCCAGTATTTCTGCTATCTCCGCGATGGGATAGATAATATAAATCCTGCCCTCGTCGTCCAGCCACTTGTTTTTCTGGGAGAGGGTGGAACGGTCTAACAGCAGCGAATACAGCAGCTTGGCGGTCTGTGAAATCTCCATTTTCAGCAGGAAACGGGGATACGGCAGATAGGCGGGCAGCCGCGTGTCTGCCCTGATATAATCAGCGATAGGATCACCTCCCTGTGTTCGGGTTGATTTTGGCGTATTGTCACGCATTAAAACGCCGTTTCCGGGGGAAAAGGATAAATGTATCGCGTACCCTTTGACACCCACGAAAAAAGCCTTGATTTATGCGGGTTTGAAAGGCTCTAAAGCGTGACATCTCTGCCTTTGTTTCCGCTTTCTCTCGGCGGCTTTGATTTTCTTCATGCGCCCGGCGCAGTCGGGGCAGTATTTTCCCCGGTTGGATTTGGGGACAAAGGCCGCCCCGCAGACGGCACACCGTTTCCGGCTTCCCCGGCACAAGAGGGCTGCGGCCAGCTCCCCGTCAAGGGGCAGGACAGCCACACGGAACCAGTGGCACATGAGGGAAAAGGAAATGCTCTGGACGCACACGCAAGGCTCCCCGTCGTCCAATAGCAGGCAGTTCCCCTCATCGTAGTTACAGCACTCATGTACCAGCCGCCGCGCCCGCCGGTGCTGGCGGTAGTCCATGTGGGGCAGGTTATCGCTCATGGCTCTGCTCCTTTCTGCGGTGCGGCTCGTCCCGGCGCAAAATCTGGTCGATGTTCCGCTTGACGGTCTGCAACTCCTTGAACCGCTGTTTCTGTTCGTGATAGGTGTTATACAGGCCGTCTTTCTCGGAGATAAGCTGCTCGATCTCGGCCTGCAACGCTTTCCGGGCGGGCAGCTTGGTAATGCCATGCGCCTTGAAATACCGGGCTGCTGCGTCGGCTATGATAAAATCGCTCTCATGGGCCTGCCGGTATGCGGCGCGGGCTTTCTCGGATTTCTGTGCCCGCAGCCCGTCGCGGGCGGCCTTGGTCTGGGCGTAGGCCAACACCTGCCGCTGCAACTTCTTTTTCCCTTGCAGCTTCGTTTCCAGTGCTTTCAGTTCGCCGCTGGTCTGGCGCATTTTCTGATAGGCGGTGTCAACGGCGGCTTCTAACTGCTCCGGGGAAGTAAAGCCGTATTGCTGGTAGACGGACAGCGTTTTGGCGGCCTGCTTCAGATTGTGTATCTTCGCCCAGCGTTCATAGCCCCGGCCTTTGCCCTCGGCCATTTTCTGCTCAATGTCCACAAGCCGCTGCACTCCGTCCTGTTTCGGGGCGGCTATCTCGGCTCTGGCAACCTGCAAGCGGTCTTTTATGGTGCGTGGGGGATCGGGGGATCTGGCTGGCGCTTCGGCTGCTCTGGCGGCGTTTTGCTCTAAAACGGCAAAGACAGCGGCGCGGTCAAAATCGTCGCCCAGCTTCCGGGCGGTAATTGGCTTTGTCCTGTCCGGCGTGAGGTAGGAAAGCCGCCCCCGGCTCTCCTTGACGGTCACACCCTCCTGCAGCAACAGAGAGGAAAACTCGTCAAAGCTGGCGGCGGTGGCAAGGGCTTTCCGTAGGGTCTGCCGCAGCTTCTCCTTGTTCGTTTCAAACTTGGTCTGCCGGGGCGTGATACTATCGGCAATCATGGGGGCGTTCTGCTTGTCCAGCGCGGCCTGTCCCTTTTTCTGCGCCCAATACTCCCGGTCGGTGACGCGGTTCTTGCTGCCGTTCAAGAGGTCGATTTGATAAAGCCCCTCCCGGTGGCACATCTCCATGACTTCGGATTTGAAGTAGCGCAGGGCAGCGTCGGTACATCGGTGCTTGCAGCCGACTTTCGTATCGGCCGGCCTGTCCATGTAGGGCAGGAACGGCACTTCCTCAATCCGCAGGCTGTTTATGACGATATGCACATGAATGTTGCCGCTGTGGTTATGCCCGTCCGGGTGGGTGCAGACAAGGGCCTGGTGGCCGGGAAAATGCTCTTTACAGAATTGTTCCCCCAACGCCTGCGCCCGGTCTACGGTCAGGCCGTTGTCCGGCCCGTCCCGCGGGTCAAAGCTGATGATGTAGTGGTGGCTTTTCACATCTTCCCGCCGCTGGTTTTTCTGATAGCGGAGATTGGCCCGCATACACGCAACGGCAAAATCCTCCCCGTCGCAGTTCAGCGTGGACAGCCGGTAGTCCTCGCGGGGGATAAGCCTGCCGGTTTCATCAAGGACGGGCTTCATGGTAAACTCGTCATGCTCAAAGAGAAGATATTGCTCGGCGGCTCCGTAGTCGGCGTTTTTAGAGTTGATATGCTTGAGTGTTGCCAACCGCGTCACCTACTTTCTTGAGGACTTCATACTTGAGGACGGCAAGGTCGGATATGGCGGCGCGTACCTCGCCGGAAAGGGTGTTGTAGGGTACGCCGTATTCGTTCAGATACCGGGCAATCTGATTGAGGTTGCCGCCGATCCTGCCGTACTCGGCTGTCAGCTTCCCGACAGCGGAAAGCAACTCGTCATTGACCGACGACACATGGACAACCGGGCGTATGGTCGCCCGCCGTATCGCCTGCCGGAGAAATTCGGACTGGCTGATACCATAGGGCGCAAGCCGCGCTGTGAAGTCGGCATACTCATCTTCGGACAGCCGGGTTTTCACAACGCGGCTGCGGTGGGGCGTGTTGTATTTCTTTCGCATGGTGTGACCTCCTTTCTCGCCCGTAAGGGCGCATGAGCAGGGTTTGGGGAAGGCACTCCCCAACAAGTTTCCCGCGAGGGGCAAAACTGCAGAATTGCGGATTTTGGCACCGTGGTAGAAACTTGCTCTCCGTGACTGCAAACTTTCTCTCACTTCCGTCCGCCACTTTTTTGGAAAACTGCAACCACAAAAGTTTGTTTCTCTTTTTCTGCTACTACTAATCCTGTAAAGGGCATTCCTGCCCGCTTTCGCTAAAATGACACCGGACGCAGTGGTTTCTACCCGGTGTTGGAGAAATCCTTTCTCTTTGCCCTCTACTACGGGTAAATGCTCCAAATGCCAAACACCAGGGCAGAAAAATTCCCTCCTCGCTTACTACTACAACCGGCAGGGGGCAAAATGGCCGGGAGCGGAGCCGGACAACAAAAAAAGCAGTAAATCTTTTTCAAGACTTACTGCTTTCGCTGGCCGCGTCGGTGGCGGCTGGTATTCAGTTTTTATGACTTGTCCGGTGGTTCGTCAAGCCGGAACTTGAATTGACAGTCAATTAACCGCTGCTTTACATAGTCCTCCACCTCGGCGTTACATTACCTTCTGAAACATATGGCGCACCTTGTCCAGGCGGCTGTTTGGACGGCGGGGCTGGATGACCGGCTGACCGACAGCGGCCTGATATCCTTTCAGCTCTGTAAGGCATACGCTCCGCCCGTTGGTGTAAAAGGCCAGATCAGTACGGTATGCCTGTATACAGCGGGCGGGAATCTCGCCAGTAAAGACAACTTCATCCTTTTTTACCTGGGCCGTTTCGATGGTGGCACAGTATTTCGGTGCATCATGATAAGCCCTGGAAAGGTATTCCTGGGGCGCATAGAGGATGAAGGAGAGATAAGGTTCCAGCAGCTGCGTCCCCGATTCCTTCAATGCCTGTTCCAATACAATCGGGGCCAATGAGCGGAAGTCCGCCGGCGTGCTGACCGGACTGTAATAAAGCCCGTATTCAAAGCAAATCTTACAGTCCGTTACGTTCCAGCCGAACAAGCCCTGCTCCAGCCCGTAACGGATACCATCCCTGACAGCGTTTTGAAAACTCTGGTTCAAGTATCCCAGCGAAACCCGGCTCTCGTATTGTACACCGGAGCCAAGCGAGAGTGGTGTAACAGACAGTCCTATGGATGCCCAAAACGGGTTGGGCGGCACCTCGATATGGATGGTGTGGCTGGCTGCTTTGAGCGGCCGCTCCATATAAATGACGGAGGGTTCCTTTACCACTGTTTCAAGCTTGTATTTTTCCGACAGCAAAGCGGAAACAACCTCCAACTGCACCCGGCCCAAAAAAGAAAGAATGATCTCATGGGTGATGGAATCCACTTCGCAACGCAAAAGCGGGTCAGTATCCGCAAGTTGCGTAAGAGCGTCCAGCAGCCGTTCTCTTTGCGCTGCCGTTTTCGGCGCAATCGTCGTCCGCAGCATGGGGAGGGGGTCCTCGCGCCACCTTTTACGAGGGAGCCGGGTTTGGTCCCCTAATACATCGTTTAACCTCACGCTGTCGCTGGGAAGGATAACAATTTCACCCGGATAAGCGGTGTCTGTCCGAACAATTTCCCCTTTGGATGGAATACGCATCTCTGTGATTTTCAGCTTTTCTCTCCCGGCCAGGGCCACCGTATCCCGCAGGCGCAGCGTTCCGCTGTATAGCCGTAGATAGACACGCCGCTGGCCGCAATCTGTATACTCCACCTTGAAAACGCTGCCGCATAGGGCGGCGCTCCCCTGTTCCCCAATCGGTTGGAACAGCCCTGTCACCGCATCCATCAACGGTTGAATGCCAAGGCCCTTTTTGGCGCTGCCATAATAGACCGGGAACAGGGAGGCGTCTTGAACCCGCCGCTGTTCCTCCCGCACAAGTTTTTCCCGGCTGATTGGTTCTCCTGCGATATACTTTTCCAATAATTTATCGTTATTTTCGATGACCGCATCCCATGCTTCTATGTCGGTATTTTCCTCCAGGACTATTTCCGGGGACAGCGACACCGTCTGCTTGATGATAATATCGGCGGAGAGCTTATCCCGAACAGACTGAACCACGCTCTGCAAATCAACGCCAGCCTGGTCGATCTTGTTGATAAAGATAACGGTGGGAATGTTCATTTTCCGCAGGGCATGGAACAGAATACGGGTCTGGGCCTGCACGCCATCTTTAGCGGAGATCACCAAGATGGCCCCATCTAAAACAGCCAAAGAGCGGTACACCTCCGCCAAAAAATCCATGTGGCCGGGCGTATCCACAATGTTGACTTTACATCTGTGCCACTGGAAGGAAGTGACTGCCGCTTGAATGGTAATCCCACGCTGCCGCTCCAAAAACATGGTGTCCGTCCTCGTTGTCCCTTTTTCGACGCTCCCCGGTTCTGAAATGGCTCCGCTGGCATATAGCAGGCTCTCCGTCAAGGTCGTCTTTCCAGCGTCTACATGGGCAAGAATTCCAATATTGATTATTTTCATGTGATTGTCCTCCCTTTACTGCCCCGAAGGGCATAAAAATCCCCAGCAGTAAAATACTTTTACCACTGGGGATGATAATTTGCGGACATACACATATACAGCATACACCTGTTTGTGAGTGCTGTTTTTGGGGATATGTCAAAATTGATAAGGCAAAAGTATTCTTAAATTGGGTACAAAAAACTAAGCCCCTACAAAAGGGACTATCATAATCCTTTGTTCCCACTATTTGATTATAGTTTTATTTAAGAATACCTTGCCGCATATTTTTTACTCCTTTTCTGGACTTGAATTATTATATCACATCAGTTTTAGGAAAACAAGTATCTAAAAGAAATTTTTCTTCCCCTTATATGTAACAATCATACCGGCTTCCTAACGTTCAGAATGGTTTCTACTGTCTGCTGCGGTGTTTGGTTGGAATTGTCCAGCCAAAAGCCGATCCGTGGTGTTGTCTGCATTTTACTAAATACAAATTCAATGTATACAGAAAGAAATATATAAGGAGTGGGAGGGATTCCGCCGTAGTCGGCATTGTAGGAAAATCCAAAAGTTTAGATTTTCCCACAATGCTTATCTTTTGGTCTTTGGTTCGGAATAGTGTAGTGCTGGCGGTCTATCTCTTGTTTTCGGTTGCTTGCTTCCTTACCGTACATGAGCATTGCTGCCGGGGTTATCGTTGCCATAACCTTCCAGCAGGTTGATGGCACCCCAAACGCCGAGGCCAGCACCCAGAGCGACAACCAGAGTCTGAAGAACTTCGATAGCAGAGTTAAAGAATTCCATAGTCGTTTCTCCTTTATAATTGAAAACTTGTAGACCGTCCGTACACACCTGAAGCCATAATAGTTGAGCCGCAAGCTGCGGTGGGAGTTGACTTGCTGGTGTACCTCTCTGGCCGGGTGAAAATAAAGCCGCCTACCGAATCAGGCAGACGGGAGCGAATCAGCGTCCACCACGATGAACTCATCACCGGGGTGGATTTTTGCTTTTCGGTTCAGATATTTTTCAATATCGAATCGGTTCTTTTCGTCAAAATCAGAAGTGAGCTTGTAGTTCGGGTGCTGAGTCAAATCGTACTTGTCCGAGAGGAAAGGCCGCACACCGCGCAGTTGCAGGATGCACTTGCCGCCATCCATCACAGCTAACTCATCCCGGCTCAATAATTCGTGACCCAACTTGGAGTAATTTGTTCCGTAGCTTGGGCTGTTGCCGCGCGTGTCCGAGGTATTGAACGCATCAATCGTTTCCTTGCCCAGCATTTCAGACAAGTCTTTCAGTGTGCCGGGTTCCGAACCGCCGAGAAAAATCTGACTGTCCATATTGCCGATGATGGTGTCGGCATTGTCTTTGTAGATGGCCTTTAACTGGCTTTTCGCCTGCAAAACAAGGCAAGCCGAAATCTCACGGCTACGGATGGTTGCCACCAGCTTTTCCAGATTTGGAATCTGCCCGATGTTGGCGCACTCGTCAATCAGACAGCGCACATGAATAGGCAGCTTGCCACCGTACACATCATCCGCTTTGTCGCACAAGAGGTTAAAAAGCTGGGTGTAGACCATCGAAATCAGGAAATTAAAGGTGCTGTCCGTATCCGACATGATGAGGAACAGAGCTGTTTTCTTATCGCCCAGCGTATCCAGTTGTAGCTCATCATACATCGTTAAATCGCGCAATTCTTGAATGTCGAATGGGGCAAGCCTAGCACCGCAGGAAATGAGGATGGATTTTGCGGTCTTTCCGGCAGCTAATTTATAGAGCTTGTACTGCCGTCCTGCAAAGCTGTTCGGCTTCTTTTTGGCTAAATCCTCAAAGAGCAAATCAACTGGATTTTGGTATTCTTCATCGTCCTCCAGCACCTGCATGGTATTGAGCATTTCCAGCAGCGTAGCGAAATTCTGTTCCTCGACAGGGGCTTCATAATGCAGATAGGCGATAAGAGCGGTAAGCAAAAGACGTTCACTTTTCTCCCAAAATGGATCGCCGCCAAACCCCTCACCCTTGGTGTTGGTCATCAGGGTAGTGACCAGTTTCAGAATGTCCTTTTCACTGTGAACATAACTGAACGGATTATAGTGCATCGACTTTTTGAAGTTGATAGTGTTCAGGATTTTTACCTTGTAGCCATTCTTCAACATGGCCTGCCCACATTCGAGAACTATCGTTCCTTTGGGGCAGTATACGATTCCAGTGATTACATTGGACAAGGATACCCCCAAGGAGGCGGTTTGTCAGGTCTTCGAAAATGTCAATACAGGTGGGGTGTCGCTTACTGTATTTGAGCTGGTTACTGCCATTTTTGCAATGGATAATTTTGAACTACGCAAGGATTGGGAAGAAAGACAGAAAAAATATTTCAGTGACGACATTCTTTCGGTGACCTCTGCAACGGATTTCCTGACGGCTTGTACTCTGTTATCTTCGTATAAAAAAGGCGGGACCGTGAGTTGCAAAAAGAAAGATGTGCTGAATCTGACGCTGGCGGAATACCAGCAGTATGCAGATGATTTGACGGAAGGATTTGTGGAAGCGGAAAAAATATTACAGGAAGAACGGATCTTTTCTAGTAAAGACCTGCCATATACGACGCAGTTGATTCCGCTTGCAGTTCTTTGCACGTTGCTGGCAGACCATAACCGCATCAAAACAACGAGCGTAAAAGATAAAATAAAGCAATGGTATTGGTGCGGTGTCTTTGGCGAAATGTATGGAAGCGCAAATGAAACACGCTATGTGTACGATGTGGTGGGGGTAATGGCGTGGTTGGATGACGCCAGCAAAACGCCTAAAACGGTTCAGGAGTTTTATTTTAACCCGGTGCGCTTGCTATCCTTGCAATCAAGATTGAGTGCCGCCTATAAAGGTATTATGGCACGGATCTTGAAGAATCAGTGCAAAGATTTTATCAGCGGTCGTGAAATGGACTTTACGGTTTATAAAGCAGAGAGCATAGATATTCACCATATATTTCCACGAGATTATTGTGAGAAAAAAGGTCTGCCGCGTGCAAAATGGAATTCTGTTGTGAATAAGACACCTATTACATATTCTACAAACCGTGAAATTGGCGGAGTAGCACCAAGCCAATATCTGACCAAGATTGAAAAGAAAGGCCAAGTCGAACCAGATATACTGGATGGCTATCTTAAGACACATTTGATCGATACGAGTGATATCCGCGCAGACCGGTTTGATGATTTCTTCATCAAGCGCGCAACTGCTATTTTGAATGAGATTGAAAAAGCGACTGGAAAGTCGATTTCCGGTCGTGACAGTGATCTCGTAATTCAGGACTTTGGCGGAGCGCTATTATGATCTGTGAGAATAGAGCATGTCTGAATTTAGGAGGCCACCATGGAGCCAATGAAAGCAATCAGTGTCAACAGCCGTGCGGAGGAGCTGTTTGTGCAGCTTTTCTGTGAGGCTTTTGGCCCGGAAAAGACCGAAAATCTGCAGGTCCAGTACCCCTGCGTGGACATCTATGGTCGGCACCGCTATATCGACTTTGCGCTGGAATCTCCTGAATCTAAGATTGCAATCGAAATAGACGGAGAAACCTACCATAATCCTAGCAAAGTGTCTGAAAACAAGTACGCTGATGACCTCCTGAAGCAAAACAGCCTGGTCTATGACAACTGGAAAGTATACCGATGGATTTATAGCCAGCTGGAAAAGCAGCCGGAGAAGGTCAAGGACGAGCTGATTACTTTCTTAGGCACCAGCCCTATATTCAAGGCTTTTGAAGCGGACCTGCCGGTTCAGATGGGGCAGACCATCGAGCTTCGGGATTACCAGCAGGAGGCTACCGAGAATCTGCAGAAAATGCGAGAGGACGGCAAGACCATTGCGCTACTGTACCATGCGACCGGCGTTGGAAAAACCATCACGGCTGCAACGGATGCCAAGGCAGTGGGCGGACGCACGCTATTTCTGGTCAACGCCCTGAAGCTGGCATCTCAGGCAAAAGAGACTTTCGCCAAGGTCTGGTCGGAAGCGACTTTGGGAGAGTACACCGGAAGCCAGAAGGATATGACCCAGACGGTCATTTTTGCAACGGTGCAGAGTATCTCCAAGGATCTGGAAAAGTTCTCGCCTACAGATTTTGACTACCTGATTGTGGACGAATGTCACCATGCGGCAGCCAACACCTACCAGAAGATTTTCACCTACTTCCACCCGAAGTTCATTCTGGGTCTGACCGCCACTCCGGAACGCAGCGATGGCGAGGATATGCTGGAGCTGTTCCAGAACGTTGCCCACAAAATGGATCTCAAGACTGCTGTAGAGCGTGGCGTTCTGGTGCCGATTCGCTGCATCCGGGTCAAGACCAACATCGACCTGACCGATGTGCGGATCAACGGCATCAAATACAATTCGCAGGATCTGGAAAGCAAGCTGTTCATCCCGGAACGCAATCAGTTGATCGTTGACACTTATCTAAAGTACGTCAACGGCAAAAAGACAGTAATTTTCTGTGCCAGCGTAGACCATGCAGCCGAAATTGCAAAGTTGCTGCGAGATAGCGGCGTGAAGGCAGAAGCAGTTTCCGGGCGGGATCGTGTGGAGGTTCGGGAAAAGATTCTGAAGGACTATGAAACCGGCTCGACCAATGTTCTTTGCGCCTGCGACCTTCTGAACGAAGGCTGGGACAGCCCGCATACCACGGTGCTGTTCATGGCGCGCCCGACCATGTCCAAAACGATTTATTTGCAGCAGCTTGGTCGTGGCACACGCCGCTGCCCGGGCAAAGAGGATCTGCTGGTGGTTGACTTTGTGGACAACGCTAATATGTTCAATATGCCCTACAGCCTGCACCGGGTGCTGGACATTGCAAAATATCAGCCCATGGCGTATGTGCTGGCGCCGGAGAACAAGCGCAAGCTGGATCAGGATATGTTGTTCCAGGGTGAAAAGCCCGAAGCATGGTTGGATGTGCCGATCGATGTGTCTGACTATGAGATCATCGACCTTTTCAACTGGCAGAACAGCGTCAAGGATATGACCTCGCAGATCGAGTTCGTCCGGATGGTGGATGTACAGTCCGAGACGGTGGAACGCTACATTAAGGACGGAAAAGTCAAACCGGACCTTTCGATTCCCTTTGGTGATAAGCGAATGTTCCACTATTTCCGGGAGGAAAGCATCCGCAACATTGCGAAACAGTATGGCTGGGATCTCATTACGCCGCAGAATATGGCGGACAAGTTCATGAAATTTATCGAAACGATGGACATGAGCTATTCCTACAAGCCGGTGCTGCTCAAAGCAATCTATGAGTACATGGACAGCAGCGGCAGAGTTGCCCTGCCGGATGTGGTGGACTACTTCATCGACTTCTACGAGGACCGCAAGGCGCACGGGATGATCGCAGAGAAATCCACCAGCATTTATCAGAAGGGTGGCTATACCCGGAAAGATGTGGAGAAGAACATCCTCTCCAATCCCTTCAAGCGCTTTGAGGATATGCGATTCTTGATGCGCTGCAAGGACGTGGAGACTATCGAGGTAAACCCGATCATCTTCCGCAAGCTTACACGGGAAGATTGGCTGCATATTGTGGATGTCTGCGATAAGAGCCTTGAAAAATACTATTTGCGGATAAAAAAGTAAGTAGAAGAGACGCTTATCGTATATCTTGTTTTGCAAAATTAGACAGGGCAACAGAAAAAGCCCTGATAATGGACAAGGCAAGGAAAGGCTGGATGAAATGGATCTGACAGGAAAGCGTGTGCATCATCGAAGCTTTGGTGATGGAGTTATTACAGAGCAAAAGAAAACTACGATCGTTGTGACCTTTCGTGATGGAGCTAAAATGTTTAGCTATCCTGGCTGCTTTCAGACGTATCTCAAAATTTTGGATACCGACCTGAAAGAAGATGTTCAGGAAGTGGTAAGCCAACACGAACACGCTGAGACGGCTGAGAGAAAACAGCGAATCAATGAACTTCAAACGTCGATTTCGTCAAACCGTCGTCAGGAAAAAGACAAAAGTGTTCAGATAAAACCGTTTGCCTCCGTGGCTGATTTTTGTCAGGCGTACAGGATGGCTTTAAGCGCGGAAATCTCCTTCATTCGAATGACAGGTGGAAAGCATATCCTTCTTCAGGAAGGTAAGCGAATCGGACGAGACAACGGGCAATTTGTGTACCTTCTTGAATCGGAAGATGAGCTTAATTATCCTGAAGGAACGCCAGTTACAATTTGGAAGGGACAATCGCAAATTTCAGGCAAGATCCTGAATTGTGAAGCGTTTTCAGTCTATCTGATCAGTGAACTTGATTTGGGCGCAGAGGTTGAAATGCTGAATATTTCTGCGGAGGCTTGCTATTTGCTCCAATCTGTATCAGAGCGCCTTATGGATCTGTCTCTTGAACCATCGGAAATTGCACAGGACCTAATCTGTAATGGGTTGAAAGAGATCGACTATCGCAATTCGGATATTGCCAAGGGGCAGGAGACAGCGGTAAGAATGTCACTAGAGCAACCGATAACATTTGTTTGGGGACCTCCGGGAACAGGAAAGACTCAAACGCTTGCAAAAATTGCGTGGGCTCACATTGACAAGGGCGAACGTGTTCTTATGTTGTCCTACAGCAACGTTTCCGTTGATGGTGCAATTCTTCGTGTGACGTCGTTGAAAAATGACGTTTTCCCCGGACAGCTCGTCCGGTATGGTTTTCCGAAGGATAAGAGAATATCAGAGCATCCCTATCTCTCCTCATACAATTTAGCAATCAATAATTATCCGGATCTGCTAAAAAGGAGAACGCAGCTTCAAGCGGAAAAGAAGCGCTTGGAGAAAAATGATCCAAAACTGATTCAGGTGGAGAAAGAACTCAACGAGATTCGACGGGAACTCAGAGCAGCGGAAAGTCAGTGCGTGAGGAATGCGAAATTTGTAGCGACGACGGTTTCAAAGGCCATTGTTGATAAGGAAATTCGTAATGGTGCTTTTGACGTTGTGATTTTTGATGAAGCAAGTATGGCAACGATACCCCAGATAGCATATGCTGCTAAACTTGCACGAAAGAATTTTGTCTGCATGGGCGATTTCCGACAGCTTCCGCCTATTGTCCAGAGTAGCAAAGAGTCACCACTGAATGCGGATATTTTTCAGTATTGCGGAATCACACAGGCGGTAGATCAAGGCAGCAATCACAAATGGCTGTGCCTCTTGGATACGCAGTATCGTATGCATCCGGAAATTGCGGATTTTGCGGGCAGATCTATATACAATGGTTTGCTGAAATCTGCGAACGGAATGACCGAAAAACGAGAAAAAACTGTGATGGCAGAGCCATTCGCGGGACGTGCAATGGAGTTTGTTGATCTGAGTGGAACAATGTCAACCTGTATTAAAAGCAGCGACGACTCTCATGCAAACGTTCTGAGCGCATTTGTGACATTTTCGCTGGCGTTAAAGGCAGCACAGACGCAGGAAGTTGGTATTATTACTCCTTATCATGCACAATCACGGCTTCTACATGCAATGGTGCGTGACGTCAATGAGCTGGAAGCGCTTCCGCATGCCATAAAATGTGCGACGGTACATCAGTTCCAAGGTTCTGAAGAGGACGTTATTGTATACGATGCAGTTGACTGCTATCGACTTCCTTTCCCGGGGGCATTGATCGCATCAACTGCTGGACGTTATGCTGACAGACTTTTTAACGTTGCCATGACGCGATCAAAGGGGAAGTTTATTTGCGTAGCAAATGGATCGTTCATGAGAAATAAAGGAATGTCAGAAAATCTGATGTTCATGCAAATGCTGAAAAGCTATCGCGCGACAGCTCCCATGATTCCGGAAATAATTCGCCCGAATGACGACCTTGAAAAATACTATTTTGATTTCGTGGAAAAAGAAAATCAAGTGGATGAATTCATTAAGGATTTGGCTACTGCAAGGCGTGAGGTCCGGATTGACATTCCGGATTCTCCGGCAAACTCGGATATAAATACCACTAGAATTGCACAGGCTCTTGCAGAAGCTCAAAGCCGTGGAGTAAAAGTATTTGTTCGAGCCGAATCGAAGAAGAATCTCCATCCGACGTTAAAGTATTTTGCGGTAGAAAATCACTATCTGACAGATCCGATTGCATTAATCGACAAGACTGTAACATGGTTTGGCATGCCAGAATCTGCAGCGTGCTTCAAAATAGAAGGTAGGACAAGCGCTATTAACAATCGTCCATGTATTCGTTTTTGGGGAACGCACACAGCAAAGATCCTTTACGGATTACTGGAAATGAGTCAGGTGATGGATCAAGCCAAAACCGTTGAAAAGGATGCACAGGGAAACTTGATAACGGATAAGTTATCGGATTATGTTCTTGCACACAAAAAGTGCCCTGTCTGCGGAAAACCTATGCAGCTGAAAAAGTCCAGAAATCAAAAGTATTTTTTGAGCTGATCTGGCTATCCGTCCTGCAAGCATACAGAATTTGTCGAAACGGAATTCGTAGAAGAGTATTTTTATCATAAGGGCAATAAAAACGGAATGCTTTGCCCCAGATGCGGCTGCTCTCTCAAAGCCAAGATAAGTCGATATGGCATTTATGTGCAATGCTGTGGAGGGAAAAGACACAAGTATGGCTTGGATGAAATCTAATGATTGAGCTAAAGCTCGGGAACAGACAAAGATAATCGGATAAAAAAGCTCTTGGCCTCTATATTAAGGATCAAGAGCTTTTTTACATCTTGTTTTGGAACATAAAAGAAGGTACAATGGTAGAAAAGAAAACGTGCATCGGTCGAATAAGGTGGTGGAGGCGATGGGCAAGGCAACAGTCTACTGCATTATGCACACGGAAAGATGTGTGGCACAGGTGAGTACGGCTGGTGAGTGTAAAATTTATTTTGAAGATTTCATGCCCTATGGTTTGGTGCTGAAAGAATCGAATGACTTTGATGCTCGAATCAATAATGTGATTGGCTTCCATTCATGGTGTGCATCCCGGCTGATACCGCAGAACCGTTCTTATGCAAAGGAAATCTTGAACAGCATTGGTGCATCTCAGAGTGTTACGGATCGGGAGCGTGCACAGATCGCGCTTTCGTATCATTGCCTATCGTTGTTGGATGTGTTCTGGGTAAAAGGAGAAAAAGAGAATATCAGATTTGAGGATATCAATCTCTACACACTCTCTTTAGGCAATACTCTTGTGGATGTTGCACTGCGTGGGCATCAGATGACTGTGACAAATGCACATCTTTTGGCAAATGATTTGTCCACTGGCGGATGCTATCCTAAAGCGTGGGTGCGCAAAGAGGAAGGCTTCTATCTTTATAAAGCTGGCGGACAAGATGCAGTCGAGCGCGAAGTGCTGGCAAGTAAGATCTGCCGATGCTTTGACTGTCATCAGGTTTTGTATGAGCAGGGAATGTTTGAGAACGAGCCGGTTTCCATCAGTAAAATCATGACCTCGCAGCGATATAGCCTTGTGACGTATGCAGCCTATGATGTCTACTGCACAAACCATGATTGGAATATACTGGATAAAATTCTGGAACTGGATGCCCACGGATACTATATGATGAACATTCTGGATTATCTGGTGGGCAACACCGACCGCCATTGGGAAAACTGGGGTCTGTTGGTGGACAATGCGATTTGTCTATCTGTATGATCCATAGACTCCGAGTGAGCTGTTCTGACAGTATAGCGCGCGGTAAACTACCCGGCTACTAGAAGACGGTATTCAAACCGAAAAGAAACAGCTGGTTTTATACTATAAATCTGGAGGAGAGAAAATTATGGCAATGAATATAAATATGAGGCGGGTCCAAACTAGAATTGCCGAACTGTTTAAAGATGAAATCGATTTATCAGATCTAAAAAGTCCGGCTCCGTATACATTTGAAACGCGTTCTCTAGCAGCATTTGCGTTAGTTATGTTGTCTGGACTGGATATACAACAAGCATGTGCGCATATAACAGATGGGTATCATGACCTTGGAATTGATGCGCTGTACCTAGATGAAAAACAGAAAAAATTGTTTGTTGTGCAAAGTAAATGGAGAGCTGACGGTAGTGGTGGAATAGCTCAAGAAGAAATGTTAGTGTTCGTGCAAGCACTTCAAAGGGTGTTGGATGAAAATCTCGCAGGAGCAAATACCAAAATTCAAGCGAAAATAATGGATGTTGATACGGCATTGACACAAATGGGGTATCAAATTCAAGGGGTATTTATCCACACAGGAAATCAAAATGCTAATTCATTTGTCTTGAAATTAATGGAAGATTTAATGAGTCGTACAAACGATGAAATAAGTTCAATTTTATCGTTTGAAGAAATCTCGTTTAAAAATATTTACGAGTTTTTGTCTAAAGGACAAGAGCAACAGACAATTGATATTGCAGATGTTATTTTAAATAATTGGGGCAAAATAGAGACTCCTTATACTGCATACTATGGGACAGTTTCGGCTGTTGCTGTTGGAGAATGGTACAATACATATGGGAATTTTTTATTTGAAAAAAATATTCGGTTTTACAAGGGAAATACTGAAGTTAATGAGGGAATGAAAAAGGTCTTGTTACAAGAACCAGAAAAATTTTATTATTATAACAATGGCCTTAAATTACTGTGCAGAAAAATTCAGCGTAAAGCCAAAAAGAGCACGACAAATGAGACTGGACTATTTGCATTAGAGGGAGTATCCTTGGTTAATGGTGCACAAACAGCAGGCACGATAGGAGCACTTTATACGGATCATTCTGACCAACTTGCCAAGGCCAACGTGATGGTTCAGATAATAGATCTAAGTAATATTGATGTGGATACATCGACTCAAATTACAAGATTATCGAATACTCAGAATAGAATTGAAAATAAGGATTTTGCAGCACTTGATATAGAACAAGAAAGACTGCGACAAGAGTTGGCTTTTTCTCACTACGGCTATCTTTATAAAAGTGGCGATAAAATGACAAACCCTGATAACCAAATTTCTTTTGATGAAGGCATTGTGGCATTAGCATGCTTACATGAGGACATCACATATGCGGTACTCGCAAAGAGAAATGTAGGTGCGCTATCCGAAGATATTACAAAAGCTCCGTATAAAGTTTTGATCAACGGTGGAACCAATTCTTTCGTACTGTTAAATACAGTTCTATATATGCGGGAAGTTGAAAAATATTTACAAGAAAAGAAAACGTTGGCGGAAAATAATAGAGAACGATTAATTTATATCCACGGAAACCGCGTAATGCTTCATCTTGTTTTGCAGGTAGTAAAGATGGACGCAAACTTTTATACAACCATTTTGGATTGCCACGGGATGCGTGATAAAGTGGCCCCATTGATTGACGACCTTGAGTCGCGATTGGCCGAGACGATAGAAAGAACTTATCCAGAATCATATCCAGCTAACATCTTCAAGAATGTTCAAAAGTGCAAGGAGATAGAAACGGCAATAAAAAGTAATTAACAAACTTGTTGTTTGTAGCAGATCTGTAGCAAATCGATCCTATTTAACGAATCAACGTTCTAAAAATCGAAAAGCCATCATGCATCACACGCAGGGGGTCTGGGGTTCGAGTCCCTAATTCTCCACCATACAGTTCGTACCCGAACCCGATTCTTTACGAAAAAGGGTTCGGGTACTTTTTTGTTTCACAAGATGTTCTCTATGCCGAGAGTATGCAGAACGGTAAACAGGAACGAACAAAGGCAGGATATCATCATGGCGATGGTATCCTGCCTTTTATATACGATATGGTATTGGGGACGATTGCAGCGCACAAAGCGCCTTAAGCTTCTGTATTTGCTTCGGTCAGCACAAAGGTCAGCTCCGCTGTGGCGGCGCACTTGCCATCCACATAAGCAGACGCTTTCCCGATGCCCACAGGGCCGCGCTGTTCCACCAGCTCACAATGGAGCGTGAGAACATCTCCGGGGGTGACCTGTTTGCGGAAGCGGGCATTTTTGATGCCGCCGAAGAGGGCCAGTTTGCCTTTGTTTTCGGGGAGGCTCAGCGCCGCAACAGCTCCGGTTTGGGCAAGTGCTTCCAGGATCAGCACTCCCGGCATGACCGGCTGGCCCGGGAAGTGACCGCAGAAGAATTCTTCATTGCGGGATACGCACTTGCGGCCAATGGCCCACTGCCCCGGCTCGTAGTCCAGGATGCGGTCCACGAGAGCAAAGGGGTAGCGGTGGGGCAGAAGGGCTGCGATCTGCTCACTGCTCAGAGCGTTTGCGTTCTCCCGCACGGTGCGCGGTTCTGCCATGGCTCAGCCCTCCCATCTGCGCAGGGCGATGCAGGCGTTGTGACCGCCAAAGCCCAGGCTGTTGCTCAGTGCGTAGGTCATGGCCTGGGCACGGCCTGCATTGGGCACATAGTTCAGATCGCATTCCGGGTCAGGCTGCTCGTAGTGGATGGTGGGCGGGGCAAACTGGTCTCGCAGGGCCAGTGCCGTGAACACGGCCTCGATGCCGCCCGCACCACCCAGCAGGTGGCCGGTCATGCTCTTGGTGCTGACCACGGTCAGCTGCTTTGCGTGTTCACCGAACACGGCATGGATGGCAGCCGTCTCGCAGGCATCGTTCATGTGGGTGCCGGTGCCGTGGGCGTTGATGTGATCCACCTGCTCCGGGGCAATGCCTGCATCGGCCAGTGTCAGCTTCATGCAGTCGATGGCACCTGTGCCGCCGGGAGCCGGTGCGGTAAAGTGGTAAGCATCGCAGTTGGCACCATAGCCCACCACCTCGGCGTAGATATGCGCACCGCGTGCCCGGGCGTGCTCCAGCTCTTCCAGAACCAGCACACCGCTGCCCTCGCCCATCACGAAGCCGCCGCGGCGGGCATCAAAGGGCAGGCTGGCAGCATCCGGGTCGGTGGCGGTGGAAAGCGCCTTCATGCTGGTAAAACCGCCGATGCCCAGCGGGCTGATGCAGCTTTCGGCACCGCCGCAGACCATGGCAGTCTCGTAACCGTCCCGGATGCGGTGGAAGGCATCGCCCACAGCATTGGTGCCGCCGGCGCAGGCCGTGACCGGGCAGGTGCACATGCCCTTCAGGCCAAAGCGGATGGCCACCTGTGCCGCCGCCATGTTGGCAATGGACATGGGCACAAAGTAGGGGCTGACCTTCTCCATGCCTTTCTCTTCCCCGCGGGTGTGCTGCTCCTCGATGGTGGGCAGGCCGCCAATGCCGCTGGAAAGGACCACACCGATGTTTTTGGCCTCTGCTTCCGTGTTCAGGCCGCTGTCGGCAATGGCCTCGGCTGCAGCAGCCAGTGCCAGCAGGGTGAAGCGGGCCATCTTGCGGGCTTCCTTTTTGTCCACAACGGTCTCGGGGTCAAAGTTTTTCACTTCACCGGCCAGCTTGCACTTGAAATCGGTGGTGTCAAACTGGGTGATGGGGCCAATGCCGCACTGGCCTGCCTTTGCGGCAGCCCAGCTGTCGGCAGCAGTGTTGCCCAGCGGATTCACGGTGCCCAGACCGGTGATCACGACTCTGCGTTTTTCCATAGAGAATTTCTCCTTTTACATTGCCATGCCGCCGTCCACACAGAGCACCTGCCCGGTGAGATAGCTGCTTTGTTCTGCGGCAAAAAACGCCACCGCGTTTGCCACGTCCTCCGGCTGGCCTGCGCGGCCTGCCGGGATGTCCTTTGCCATTTCGGTGCGGACAGCCTCCGGCAGGGCGGCGGTCATATCAGTCTCAATAAAGCCGGGCGCAACAGCATTTACTGTCACATTGCGGCTGGCCAGCTCCCGGGCCAGGCTTTTGGTCAGACCGATGAGCCCGGCCTTGCTGGCGGCGTAATTCGTCTGGCCTGCATTGCCCCGCAGGGCAACGACGCTGCTCAGATTGATGATCCGGCCCCAGCGCTGGCGCACCATCCGGCGGGCCGCTTCCTTGCAGCAGAGGAACGCACCCTTGAGGTTTGCGTCCAGCACAGCATCAAAGTCTGCTTCGGACATGCGCAGGATCAGGTTGTCCCGGGTGATGCCTGCATTGTTCACAAGGATATCCACCCGGCCAAAGGCGTTCACCGCCTCCTCAAAGAGCTTTTTGCAGCCCTCGGCGGTGGAAACATCGGCCTGCACGGCCACAGCCTGCGCGCCCTCGGCCCTGCAGAGAGACACGGTCTCAGCGGCGGCCGCTTCGCCGTGGCAGTAGTTGACCACCACATGGCAGCCCTGCCGGGCAAGCTGTACGCACACGGCCCGGCCGATTCCCCGGCTTCCGCCGGTCACAACGGCGGTACGGATGATGGTTTCTTCGTTCATTGTTCTTCCTTCCATGCGTTCAGAACGGTGTCCAGCTGCGCCGGGGTCTCCACCGACACACAAGTCACACCGGGCAGGGTCTTTTTCACAAAGCCGGAGAGCGCATTGCCGGGCCCGACCTCCAGAATGTGATCCACACCCAGCTCACCCAGACGGTGCAGGGTGTCCTCCATGTAGACACTGCTCTGTACCTGCCGGACCAGCAGGGCCGGGATGCTGTCGCTCTCGGCTTTTTCACGGCCCAGACAGTTGAACAGCACCGGAACGCTCATTTCGCCAAAGGGTTCGGCGGCAAAGCGCTTTGCCAGTGCATCCCCGGCGGGAGCCATCAGACGGGTGTGGAACGGGCCGCTCACCTTGAGCGGGATGCACCGGCGGGCACCGGCCTGCTTTGCAAGCTCTGCAGCCTTGTCCACTGCGGCCTTTTCGCCGCCAATGACCAGCTGGCCCGGGCAATTGTAGTTGCAGATCTGCACACAGCCCAGCGCGGATGCCTGCTCACAGCATTCTGCAAGGGGGACCCGGTCGAGGTTCAGCACTGCGGTCATGCCGCAGTCGATGCCGCTGGCCGCGTCGGCCATGGCTTTGCCGCGGTAGGCTGCCAGCTCAATGGCCTGCTTGGCGGTGAATACACCGGCGGCTTCCAGCGCGGAATATTCGCCCAGAGAGAGACCGGCCACATAAGCGGGCTTGACCCCCTGCTCGGCCAGAACGGCGGATACGCCGCAGGCAAAGGCCACCATGCAGGGCTGGGTGTATTCGGTCTGATTCAGAACGCCGTCCGGGTCGTCGAAGCAGACGCGGTGCAGATCAAACGGAAGGTCTGCAGCGTCGAACGCGGCACGGAAAGCGGAAGATGCTTCGTAAAATTCTTTGCCCATGCCGGGGTGCTGGGCACCCTGACCGGCATACAAAACGGCAAGCTTCATTGGTTTTGCCTCCATTCGGTCACAAGTTCATCCATCAGCTCACGGACAGTGTACATCCGGTCCAGCCTGCCCACATTGGCCCCGCAGAAGAAAAGTCCTTCCTCCAGGTTGCCCTTGACCGCTTCGATCAGTGCATGGGTGATGCAGTAGGGCACCTTGGCGGGGTCGCAGGTCTTCAGGCAGCGGGCACAGTGCCGGGGCGGGAAGCGTCTGCCCTCCGCCATGGCCTGCACCAGCGGCGTGTTCAGCGCCCGGCCCGGCATCCCGACCGGGCTGTGGATGATGCGCACATCCTCAGAACCTGCATTCAGCAGAACGTCCTTGTACCCCTGGGATGCATCGCACTCGTAGGTGGTGATAAAGCGGGTGGCAAGCTGAACGCCTGCGGCACCCAGTCTGGTAAAGTGAGCCATGTCGGCCCCGGTGTACACGCCGCCCGCCACAAACACGGGGATGCTGTGGCCGAACTGCGCCTCATAGGGCTTTACCTCAGCCAGCACCTCCGGCAGGATCTCGTCCAGCGTCTGGCAGCTTCCGGAGAACAGGTCCTGCTCCGCAAAGCCGAGATGACCGCCTGCCTTGCAGCCCTCAATGACCACAAAATCAGCGGTGCGGCCGAACTCCTTGGCCCAGCGGCGCAGGATGAGCTTTGCCGCCCGCCCGCTGGAAACGATGGGCGCGATGGCGACCTCCATCGTGTTCACAAGGCCGGGCAGCTCCAGCGGCAGACCAGCGCCGGACACCACAGCGTCCACGCCCGCTTCCACAGCGGTGCGGATGGCGGCGGCATAGTCCTGTGTGGCCACCATTGCATTGATGGCCACCATACCGGCACCGTTTGCGATCTGCTTTGCTTTCCGGATCTCAGCGGTCAGGGCGCGGTGGTTGGCGCTGGCCGGGTCACGGGCAAAGTCCGGATCCCGGTAGCCTGCATCGGCGGTGGAGATGCACCCCATGCCGCCGCAGGCCGCCACGGCACCGGCCAGCCCGCCCAAAGAAACGCCCACGCCCATGCCGCCCTGCAGGATGGGCACAGACAGGGCTTTCTTTCCGAGCGTCAGCATTCCTCGCTCAGCGCGTGGATACGCTGCCTCCCGCCGTTCCACAGGTCATCCAGAATGTCCGCCACAGGGCGTACCTCGTGGAGCATTCCGGCCACCTGACCGGCCATCAGACTGCCGGTGGAGGTGTCGCCTTCAAACACGGCCCGGCGCAGACTGCCCAGGGTGTACTTTTCCAGCTCCATCTTATCGGCACCAGCCTTTTCCTGCCGGACATATTCACGGCTCATCCGGTTTTTCAGCACCCGGACCGGGGAACCGCCGATGCGTCCGGTCACGATGGTGTCGCTGTCCTTGGCATTGAGCAGGGCAGTCTTGTAGTTTTCGTGGATGGGGCACTCCTCGCTCACCAGCAGGCAGGTGCCCACCTGCACGCCGCAGGCACCCAGCGCAAGGGCTGCTGCCAGCTGACGGCCATCGGCAATGCCGCCCGCCGCAATGACGGGCAGATCCACTGCGTCCACCACCTGCGGCACCAGCGCCATGGTGGCCATTTCGCCCACATGGCCGCCGCTCTCGGTCCCTTCGGCGATCACGGCATCGATGCCCAGCTTCTCCAGATGCTTTGCCAGCACGGCGGCAGCCACCACAGGGATCACCTTGATGCCCGCCGCTTTCCACATGGGAACATATTTGCCCGGGTTGCCTGCGCCGGTGGTGACCACCTGCACGCCTTCTTCCACAACGATCTGGGCAAACTCGTCTGCCTGCGGGTGCATCAGCATGATGTTCACGCCAAAGGGCTTGTCTGTGAGCTGTTTGCACCGGCGGATATTTTCGCGCAGGGTGTCGGCATTCATGCCGCCCGCACCGATGATGCCCAGTGCACCTGCATTGGAGCAGGCTGCGGCAAACTCACCGGTGGCAATGTTTGCCATGCCGCCCTGGATGATGGGGTATTTTGTGCCTAAAATTTCATTTAAAAGTTTCATAGTTTTATCCTATCGGTAAGCGTCCTCGCCCTCTCAGTCTCGCTCTGCTCGACAGCTCTCCCAAGGGGAGAGCCCTTGGCAGTACGGTAAACTTTTCGGTTTTGCCAAAGGCTCCCACTTTGGGGGAGCTGTCACCGAAGGTGACTGAGAGGGCGAGCCCGTTTGCCGAACATGATTTTTACTCTTTGTATTGAAAAATCGCGCCGCCCCAGGTCAGGCCGCCGCCAAAGCCGATGCAGGCCAGCGGTCTGCCCGGGGTCAGCTGCCCGCTCTCGGCCAGCTCGTTGAGGGCGACCGGAATGCTGGCGGCGCTGGTGTTGCCGTGGCGATCCATGTTCTTATAAAATTTTGCCGGGTCGGCCTGCAGGGCCTTGATGCAGTGGTCGATGATGCGGCTGTTGGCCTGATGGCAGACCACCCACGACAGATCCTCGAGGGTCAGCCGGGTCTCGTCCAGCACCGTGTGCAGGCACTTGGGCAGGGCATCCACCGCAAAGCGGAACACCGCCTTGCCGTCCATGGTGATGGGGGCAGAGCCTTCCCGGCTCGGCCCGCCCGCATGGAGGACATCACTGCCGCGTGCCCCCAGCGTCAACGCAAAGGGGGTATCTGCCAGCCGGAAAATGGCGGCTCCGGCTCCGTCGCCGAACAGCACGCAGGTGGAGCGGTCGGTGGGGTCCATCAGGCGGGAAAGCGCTTCGCACCCGATGACGAGGGCATACTGCCCGCCCAGAGTCGTCAGCATCCCCCGCGCCACAGCCATGCCATAGAGAAAACCGGAACAGGCCGCGTTGATGTCCAGCGCGGGCCGGTTTTCGGGCAGGCCCAGTGCCGCCTGTACCTGACAGGCCACGCTGGGGGTGGCATCCGGGGCAGAAAGGGTCGCACAGACACAGCAGGCAATGTCCGCCGGGGCAAGGCCGCTGCGGTCAAGGGCCTGCCGCGCGGCCGCAATGGCCAGCGTGGCGGCAGATTCGTCCTCGGTGCACCAGTGCCGGGTGCGGATGCCGGTGCGGCTGGTGATCCATGCGTCACTGGTGTCCACCATGCGGCTCAGCGCGTCATTGGTGATCGTCCGTCCGGGAAGTGCCCCGCCGGTGGCGATCAGCTGTAAACCATTCATGCGTTCCTCGTTTCTCCGATCTGGCGGTACTTTTTATAGCGCTGATCGGCCAGCTGCCGGTCGCTCATGCGGCACAATTCCTTCAGGTGGACGCGCAGAGCGGCATCCATGCGCTCAAACAGGGCCGCGTGGCAGCGCTGGGCACCGCCCACCGGCTCCGGGATCACTTCTTCCACGATGCCGCCGCGGTACAGATCCTGCGCCGTCAGCTTCATCATCTCACAGGCCTCGCCGCTGCGGGAGGAGTCCTTCCACAGGATGCTGGCAAAGCCCTCGGGACTCAGCACGGAGTAGACCGCGTTTTCCAGCATGAGGATGTGGTTGGCCACACCCAGTGCCAGCGCGCCGCCGGAAGAGCCCTCGCCGGTGACCACGGCGATGACCGGCACCGTCAGGCCGCTCATCTCCATCAGATTCCGGGCAATGGCCTCGCCCTGCCCCCGCTCCTCGGCATCCTTGCCGGGGTAAGCGCCCGGCGTGTCGATAAAGGTGATGATGGGACGGCCGAATTTTTCAGCCTGCTTCATCAGGCGCAGAGCCTTGCGGTAACCCTCCGGCCCCGGCATTCCAAAGTTGCAGGCCAGATTTTCCTCCAGCGTGGAGCCCTTGCGGTGGCCGATGACCGTCACCGGCATCCCGTGGAAACGGGCCACGCCGCCCAGAATGGCCGCGTCCTCCTTGCACTGCCGGTCGCCGCGCTGCTCAAAGAAATCCGTGAACAGGGCAGAGATCGTCTCGTCGATGTGCGGGCGCTCCGGGTGACGGGCCAGAAAGACCCGATCCTCGGCAGTCAGCGGGCCGCAGGAGCGCAGGATCTCGTCCTCTTCCACCGCCAGCTCTGCCAGTTCGGACGCATGGGCGGTGATGGCCTCCATGTCACTGCCGCTGCCCTTCAGCGCGGCGATCTGTGCGTCCAGCGGGGCCAGCTGCTCCAAAATATCTTTTATCATTCGTGTTTCCCTCCGGCATGAAGCTGCAGGACCTGGATCAGCGTATCCCGCAGCTGACTGCGGGGCACCACCTGATCCACAAAGCCGTGTTCCATCTGGAATTCGCTGCGCTGGAACCCGGCGGGCAGTTTTTCACCGATGGTCTGCTCAATGACACGGGGGCCGGCAAAGCCGATGAGTGCCCCCGGTTCGGCCAGCATGATATCGCCCAGGCTTGCAAAGCTGGCGGTCACGCCGCCGGTGGTGGGGTGGGTCAGCACACTGACGTACAGCCCGCCCTTTGCCGAAAAGCGCTGGATGGCGGCGCTGGTCTTGGCCATCTGCATCAGGCTGAAAATGCCCTCCTGCATTCGCGCGCCGCCGCTGGCCGAAAAGATGACCAGAGGCAGGCGCTTGGCAGTGGCGTACTCCACGGCGCGGGTGATCTTCTCGCCCACAGCCGTGCTCATGCTGCCCATAAAGAACCGGCTGTCCAGCACGGCTGCCACACAGGCCACGCCGCCAATGCGGCCGACGGCAGTGACAGCAGCCTCGTGCAGGCCGGTCTTGTTCTGGGCGGCGGCAAGTTTTTCCCCGTATCCGGGGAAGTTCAGCACATCCTGCGGATCAAGGTCAGCGTCCAGTTCCCGGAAGCTGCCGTGATCCAGCACCAGACTGAGCCGGTAATACCCGCCAATGGGCATGTGATAGCCGCAGTTGGGGCAGACATACAGGCTTTTGCCCCACAGGGTGCGGGCAGCGCGGCGGCCGCACTGCTTGCACTCCACAAACTGCGGCTCGTGCCAGACAGCTCCGGCATCCCGCTTGGCTTTCAGCTGGAAAGTGCGCTCCCGCATCCGGTTGGGGAGCAGATCTCGGATATCATTCATCGCATGTTTCCTCAGATATGTGCGGTGATGTAGTTGTAGATGTCACCCACGGTCTTGAGCTTTGCCAGCTCCTCGTCCGGGATGGACACACCGCAGGCATCCTCCAGCGCCATGTTCAGCTCCACGGCATCCAGGCTGTCGGCCTCCAGATCCTCGGTCAGGCTGGCTTCCATGGTCACCTTGTCCTCCTCGCAGTTCAGGGTGTCAACAACGATCTTCTTCATTTCTTCAAACGTCATGGTAATATTCTCCTTTGATTGGTTTGTATTTTTATTATCTAAAAAGTTTGAGGTTTCTTGCGAACACGACCATTATATCTGAATCGTCGGATAAGTCAAGAATAATAGCTAAAATATTTTATCTTTTACAATTCTGACACACTTTCCTCCACAGGGGCAGTTCCTCTTTTCCATTGCCCTTTTTCCCCAAACGTGCTAATATGGGTTCAGCACTCAGACAAGAAGGAACGAAAGGATGAATCCCATGAAATTCAGCGAAATGAGTTATACCCGCCCGGACATTGATGCCCTGCTGGGCCAGTGCAAGGCGCTGGCCGCCAAGGCCGCCGGGGCCGCCAGCGGCGAGGAGCTGGTGAATGTTTACTACGAGCAGAGCCACGCCTTTGCCGATTACAGCACCGCCGCACAGCTGGCAAGCATCCACTACACCTGCGACACCCGTGACGCTTATTGGAAGGCCGAGCAGGATTTCTTTGATGCCAATGGCCCCGCCGTGGAGAACGCACGGGTGGAGATCAGCCGGGCATTTCTGGCCAACGCCCATGTGGATGCGCTGACCGAAGCCTTTGGCACCACCTGCGTGGCCGGTATGAAGAACGCCGTGCTGGGCATGGATGACCGCACCGTGGAGCTGCAGAAGGAGTACAACGCCCTTGTCAGCCAGTACCAGCAGGTGTATGGCGGCGCACTGGTCGAGTTTGACGGCAAGCAGCTGACCATTCCCCAGCTGGGCCCCTATAAGGAGAACCTGGACCCTGCCGTCCGCCGCGCCGCCTACGAGGCCGAGGCCGCGTATTTTGATGCCCACCGTGACGAGCTGGACGGCCTGTACACCAAAATCGTCAAGAACCTGAACGCACAGGCGCAGATCCTGGGCTACCACGATTACAGCGAGCTTTCCTATGTGCGGATGAACCGCATCGGCTACGGCCCTGCCGAGATCCGGAAGTTCCGCGACCAGGTGGCCAGCGATGTGGTGCCCGAGCTGAAAAAGGTGATCGAGCTGCGCTGCAAGCGCACCGGCATCTCCCACCTGACCTTCTCCGACCTGCCTGTGGCGTTTCAGGATGGCAACCCCTCTCCCATCCCCGGCTACGATGCCCGGATGGCCGCCGCCCGCACCATGTACCACGAGCTGAGCCCCGAGACCGCAGAATTCATTGACTTTATGCAGGACAATGAGCTGTTCGACGTGGAGAGCCGCCCCGGCAAGATGTCCGGCGGCTATATGACCAGCCTGCCCACCTACAAGGCCCCCTTTATCTTTGCCAACTGGAACAACACCTCTGCTGACGTGGACGTGCTGACCCACGAGTGCGGCCACGCCTTTGAGGGCTATGTGGCCGAGCGTGACCCCAAGGTCCCCGCAGACCTCGAGTGCCCCGGCATGGAGAGCGCCGAGATCCACTCCATGGCCATGGAGTTCCTGACGGCTCCCTGGCACCATCTGCTCTTTGGCAAGGACACTGAGAAATACGCCCTGCTCCACGCCGAGGACAGCTTCCTCTTCCTGGCCTATGGCTGCATCGTGGACGAGTTCCAGCACAGGATGTACCAGAACCCCGACCTCACCCCGGATGAGCGCAACGCCGTCTGGCTGGAGCTGGAGCACAAGTACCGCCCCTGGATCGATTTCGACAACCTGCCCTTCTATGGCCGCGGTGCCGGCTGGCAGCGTCAGCTCCACATCTATGAGTGCCCCTTCTACTATATTGATTACTGCCTGTCCACCATGGCCGCGCTGCAGTTCTTCCTGCTGAGCCTCAAGGACCACAAGGATGCCTGGGAGCGCTACCTCAAGCTGGTGCGCTGCGCCGGTTTGGCCAGCTACACAGAGCTGATGCAGACCGCCGGGCTGAAGGTTCCCTTTGAGGATGGCTCGATCAAGGCCATCGCCCAGCAGATGGGCCAGTGGATCGCAGAGCATCAGGTGTAAGCCTCCCGGGCCTACGGAGATTCTTTCTTGCAAAATCCGCTCTTTTCTATTATTATAGAACCAACAAGATCCCATTGCGGGGTGTGAAAAGGAGCGGTATTGCAATATGGCAGAACAAAAGATCAAGGGTGTCAAAAAGTTTTTTGAGGAGTTCAAGGCCTTTGCCATGCGCGGCAACGTGCTGGATATGGCAGTTGGTGTGGTCGTCGGCTCGGCATTCACGGCAATCGTGAATTCTCTGGTGGGCGATGTCATCAATCCGCTGATCGGTCTGTTCTTCAACAATGACTTCTCTGAAGTTGTTGTCAAGATCGGCGATGTTGATCTGAAGATCGGCTCTTTCATCAGTGCGATCATCAATTTCCTGATCGTTGCCTTTGTGCTGTTCCTGGTGCTGAAGGCCTTCAACGCCGTGTTCAACAAGAAGAAGGAAGAGGCCGAGGAAGCTCCTGCGGAGCCGACCACCAAGGTCTGCCCCTACTGCCAGAGCGAGATCTCCATCAAGGCCGTCCGCTGCCCCCAGTGCACCTCCAAGCTGGAAGGCTTCCCTGAGATCAACGACTGAGTTCCCTGAAAAAGCACAGCGCCCCCGTTCACTGTAAGATCGCAGTGAGCGGGGGCGCTTTCTTGTGAATAGGAGGTGGATTTTATCGCAAATACAGACTATGGGGATATACGGAGCGGCACAAACTCCATAACCGGAGAGAAAAAATTCCATAAAACGCCAAAAAGCCCTCAGATAAGTCATACCTATACAAGAAAGTTTGAACTTTTCGTGAATTTTCTGTGTTTCGACCATGGACAGGTGGGAACAGTTCTGCTACAATGGGAGCTGTTCTTTCCGCCGGTTCCCACGCGGCGGTTTTTATTTTTACTATAACACAGGAGGAACTTTCATGTTAGAAAAGATCTTTCACCTGAAAGAAAACCACACCGATGTCAAGACCGAACTCATGGCGGGTGTCACCACCTTTATGACGATGGCCTACATCCTTGCGGTCAACCCCAGCATCCTGTCCGCTTCGGGCATGGATGCCAATGCGGTCCTGATCGCCACCTCGCTGGCATCGTTCGTTGGCACTGCCCTGATGGCTCTGCTGGCCAACTATCCGTTCGCTCTGGCTCCCGGCATGGGCCTGAACGCCTACTTCTCCTACACGGTCGTCCTGACCATGGGTTACAGCTGGCAGCTGGCCCTGATGGCCGTTTTTGTAGAGGGCATCATCTTCATCGTGCTGAGCCTGACTAATGTGCGTGAGGCCATCTTCAATGCCATCCCCATGACCCTGAAGAGCGCTGTCAGCGTGGGTATCGGCCTGTTCGTTGCTTTCGTCGGCCTGCAGAACGCAAAGCTGATCGTGAACAGCGATTCCACCCTTGTTACCTATCAGCACTTCAAGGGCGAGACCTTCCACAGCATCGGCGTGGGTGCGATCCTCGCGCTGGTGGGCGTGCTCATCACCGCCATCCTGCTGGTCAAAAAGGTCAAGGGCGGCATCCTGTACGGCATCCTCATCACCTGGGTGCTGGGCATCCTCTGCGAGCTGACCGGCATCTACATCCCCAACCCCGATGCCGGTATGTACAGTGTCATCCCTACCAGCTTCATCAGCTTCGATTTCTCTGCTCTGGGCAAGACCTTTGGTCAGGTGTTCAAGACCGATTTCTCCGGCGTGGGCATCCTGAACTTCTTTGCCGTGATGTTCTCCTTCCTCTTCGTTGACCTGTTCGACACCCTGGGCACCCTGATCGGTGTTGCTTCCAAGGCCGACATGCTGGATGAGGAGGGCAAGCTGCCCAACATCAAGGGTGCACTGATGGCCGACTCCATCGCCACCTGTGCCGGTGCCGTGCTGGGCACCTCCACCACCACCACCTTCGTCGAGAGCGCTTCCGGCGTGACCGAGGGCGGCCGCACCGGCCTGACCTCCATGACCACCGGTGTGCTGTTCCTGCTGGCCGTGGTGTTCAGCCCCCTGTTCCTGACCATCCCCAGCTTTGCGACCGCTCCGGCCCTGATCATCGTTGGCTTCTACATGATGGGTTCTGCCCTGAAGATCGAGTTCGACGATCCTGCTGAGGGCATCCCCGCATTCCTGACCATCCTGGCAATGCCCACTGCATACAGCATCTCTGAGGGCATCGCCATCGGTGTCATCTCCTGGACCCTGCTGAATGTCATCACCGGCAAGGCCAAGGAGAAGAAGATCAGCCCCCTGATGTATGTGCTGACCGTTCTGTTCATCCTGAAATACGTCCTGCTGTAACAGGCATTTGCAGCAAACAGAAAGCCCCGGCTCCGGCCGGGGCTTTCGTGCGTTTATTGGTTCCTGTGCGGGTGGGGTGGGCAGGGTTCAGCCGCCGAACAGCCCGAAAAAGCTGGTGTGTGTCATGCCCAGCACCAGAAACAGAAGAATGAGGGCAAACAGCACTCCAATGATGATGTCCATCTGGTGGACCGTAAGGGGGAATTTATCGTAGAGCTTTTCCTTGGGGTTGACGAAATTCGGGTCGTTGTTGTCCAGCAGAGTCTTTTTTCTCTCGGCGCTCTGGGCTTTGGCGGCGGCAAGTTCTGCCTGCTCCTTTTCCAGCTGGGCCTCTCGCTGGGCAAGCAGTGCCTCACGGCGGGCCAGCTCTTCCTCCCGCTGGGCCTGGTTCATTTCTGCCATGGTGGTATCCTCCGGCGTTTTTTCTACCAGTATACCATAGAATTGTGACAGAAAAAACTCCTCCCGCAAAAAGCGGCCTTATTCCGCCAGCAGATCCTCCACTACATCCATCAGCTGAGACGGATCGAGCTGGCACGCGGTACAGCGCGCGGCCAGGCGAAGGACCTGCACTGGGGCAACGGAGACATCTGAGATGAACCGCAGTTTTCGGTGTCGTCCGTGAGATGTAGAATACGCGGCGATGCCAAAGGATGTATACGCACCACACGCGGGATGATAAAGTCGTTCCATAACACAATGATACCAAAACACACCAATCACCTCTCTATCAAAATTGTCACGCCGCTTTGGAACGGCTGCATGAATGCAGGTTCGCTGCCCGCAAAATGTTCTGACAAAATTTATATACCATCTCTTGGCTTCAAAATAAACAGCCAAAATTTCAAAATTTGGCGGCGTGTTTTGCATGTCCGGTGAAACCGGTGGTGCAGTAAGAAGACGAACCGGAAAACGAGAACGAACAATTTTACGGAATACCGTGTAAAATTGAGAAAAATCAACTTCACGCAGCAGCAGATGAAAGAATGCTCCGCGGAAAACCGAAAGCACAAAAAGAAAAATCTTTGCTGTAGCTTAACCACTTTTTGACAGAAAAAGTTGCGAAATCAGCCGTAAGATCGAGCTTTCTGGTATATCACTTGTTCGCTGTGCGGATAAGGCGGCCTCTTCTGCTTTGCCTCCGCATCGTCTGCCGCAGACCCCGGCACTGCCCTTGTCTGAAATGCTTTCACTCCGGATGCAAACCAGATGAAAAATCCGACGGGCCATATCACTTGACTTTCCCCTTGCAGGGGAGTATACTCCGGGGCAGTGAAATATTCGGCTATGACGAGAAAGAGTACCCGGAAAGAATGCTGCAGAGAGCTGCCGGATGGTGCAAGGCAGTGCAGGGTGTCCGTGGGAAGATCCTCTCCGAGCTTTCCGGCTGAATGGGCGGCATCTGCGCCCCAGTAAGCGGGAACGGCAGGCCCCCGTTATCACGGGCCGCGCATTGTTGGATGCGCACTGAGGGGCCGGGCTTTGCACCGGCAATAAGAGTGGTACCGCAGAGGATCTACGCCTTTGTCTCTTACAAACCGTAAGGGACAAAGGCGTTTTTGTTTGCGGGAAAGCCATTTTCCGGATGTTTCATTGCCTTTGCATCCGCAAAAATCAGGACCTGGAAAAGGAGAGTTTAACATGAAAACACTGGAAAAAGTAAGCGACTTTGTAGGCAAGTATATGGCTGGCATAGTCATTGTGGTGGCAGCGCTGGCCCTGTTCTTCCCCGGCACATTCAGCGTGGTAAAGACCGCATGGGTCAACACCCTGCTGGGCATCGTTATGTTCGGCATGGGCCTCACCCTGAAGCCGGACGACTTCAAGGTGGTGTTCAGCCGCCCGAAGGACGTGATCATCGGCTGCATTGCACAGTTCACCCTGATGCCCTTCCTTGCATGGGCGCTGACGCAGGTGTTCCATCTGCCCACTGAGCTGGCCATCGGTGTCATCCTTGTGGGTACCTGCCCCGGCGGCACCTCCTCTAACGTGATGACCTATCTGTCCAAGGGCGATGTTGCACTGTCCGTTGGCATGACTGCTGTTTCCACCGTGCTGGCTCCGTTCCTCACCCCGCTGCTCACTCTGCTGTATGCCGGTCAGCGCGTGGAGGTGAACCCCGTGAATATGTTCCTGTCCATCGTCAAGGTGGTGCTGGTTCCCATCGCACTGGGCTTTGTGGTCAATCACTTCTTCCATGCGTTCACCCAGAATGCCGTCCGTGTGCTGCCGCTGATCTCCACCACTGCTATCGTGCTCATCATCTGCGCCGTTGTGTCCGCAAACTCCGCTAAGATCATGACTAGCGGCCTGCTGATCCTGGCCGTGGTCATCCTGCACAACCTGCTGGGCTACCTCACCGGCTTTGGCGTGGGCAAGCTGCTGAAGCTGGACTCCACTAAGTGCCGTGCAATTTCCATCGAGGTCGGTATGCAGAACTCCGGTCTGGCCACTTCTCTGGCCGCTGCCCACTTTGCACAGTATCCGCTGGCAACCATCCCCGGTGCGGTGTTCTCTGTGTGGCATAACATTTCCGGTGCTGTCCTTGCCAACTTCTTTGCCCGCACTGCAGAGAAGAAGGACTGATGGTTCATTAGAACCTCGAACGCCCGGAAGTCCCAGTATAATTTTCGATCTGCTGAACTTATAATATCAAAAGGCAGGATACCACCGTGATGGCGGTACCCTGCCTTTGCTTGTTTACCGTTCCGAGTAGTCCTTCCGCAGGAACTTGCCGGGGCGAGGCCCCTCCATCTTGCTGCGCAAGACCGTTCTGTTGCTTGAAATCCCCACTGGGGCGTTTGTTGCTTCACAAACGCGGTTTTGTTGGGGCGTGCCTGCCCCAAACCCTACTTCATAATATCGATCATGACCGATCAACGACTGATTTATAGTAATTGCCAAAGTCTGCAAGTGCATTGACGATTGGTAACATTTCCGTTCCGAGATCGGTCAACCCATATTCTACTTTGGGAGGATTCTCGTGATAATCACGACGGTAGGCAAGCCCATCATCAATCATCTGTCTTAAGCTCTCGGTCAAAACTTTCTGCGAGATCCCGTCGATGCTTCTTTGCAGCTCATTGAATCTCCATGGACGCTCTTTCAGATTGCGCAGAAGCAAGAGTTTCCATTTTCCGCCAATCAGGGATACTGCTGTTGCAACCGGACATTCCGGCAGTTCTTCTTTTGTACGCATATCAGTCACCTCTGTATATAGTATATCACATTCATTTTTGAGTGTACAGTTACAAAAAAGTGCGTACTTGTTTTTGAATGTGTGAGCTTCTATACTTAGCTCAGGCAATGAAAGATTGCGAATCAAAATGGAGGTGCTTACAATGGCAAGCTACACAAAAATGACAGTTGGAAAAGAAAATCGGACGGAGCTCCATGAAAAGCTCGCCCTGACTGGTGCGGAGATCAGCTTGAATACGCTTCCTGCGGGAGCAAATGTTCCGTTTGTCCACTCCCACAAGGCAAATGAGGAAATCTACGGTGTTCTTTCCGGCAAAGGCAAGGTCGTTATCGATGGCGAAGAAATCAGCCTTGCAGCAGGCGACTGGCTGAAGATTTCTCCCGTGGCAAAACGTCAGTTCTTTGCTGCAAGCAATTCTGAGATCACTTATATTTGTATTCAGGTCAAGGAGAATTCTCTCGAAGGCTATACTGCAACGGATGCTGTGATCTACTGATAAAACATATCAAAACAAAAGGCAGGATACCATCGCCATGATGATACCCTGCCTTTGCTTGTTTATCGCTCTGAGTAGTCTTTTTTCAGAACTTGTTGGGGCGAAGCCCCTCCATCTGCTAACACAGACCGTTCTGTTGCTCAAACACCCCACTGGGGTGTTTGTTACTGGCGCAAACGCAAACCTCCAATAAACAAAAAAGTACCCGAACACTTTTCCTAAAAGCGTGAAAGCAAGAACCGCCCCATGGGCAGTTCCCCGATGCGATGAGGATGTGCGGCGAACTTATTCGTTCCAATGTTCAAGTTCTTCAGCGGGGTATGCTTTTGTCCAATGATAGGGCTGCAATTCTTTCAGCTGTACGAATTTGATTTTTTCCTCTTCTGCGGTAACTGCTACCTGCACATCTTCACCCCAGTATCTTAATCTCTCCTGGCAAATACCGCACGGAGACAATATCTGATAGGGGGATTTCTCATCTTTACGGACAAGACACATGCAATGCGTTACCTTTTCATTGAATTTATGTGCTTCAAGCATTGCACCTGTCTCGATACACAAAACAGCAGATGCGTTAGCAGTCTCAATGCTGACACTTGTGTAATAATTTCCATTCGATGTATGCACGACACCAGCACCACCCCAACCGACAGGATACCGTGTTTCAATCAGTTCTACCGCCCTGCGGTACATTTCGTTTTCGATTTCATAGTTTCTCATATAAATCTCCATGCCAACTTCTGAATTGTTGAGCTGAGTATACCATACTCTATGAAGAATAGCAAAAGGCAGGGTACCACCATCATGGCGATACCCTGCCTTTGTTCGTTCCTGTTTACCGTCCTGCATACTCTCGGCATAGAGAACATCTTGTGAAATAAAAAAATACCCGAACCCTTTTTCGTAAAGAATCGGGTTCAGGTACAAACTGTATGGTGGAGCATTCTCCACAGCACTCGAACCCAACACTTCCTCACGGGTGACCGTTTTGGCATCATCCGTGAAGTTGAAATTGAGTACGACCCGGTCATCAAAGACGTAGACCGAGTTGACAAAGGTATCAATGATCTGCCGCTGGTGTTCCGTGCTGCCCACGTCACCCTTGCGGAATTTTTCAAGCCAGAACCGAATCCACTCACGGGTCAGGACGGGCTTTTTCAGCTCTTCTTCCAGAATGCTGGTGTTCAGGGCTTCTTTCCGGGCTTCCAATTCGTCCAGCCGCTGCTTGGTGGTCGGGGTCAGGATGCCCTGTTCAATGGCTTCCAGAAGGTTTGCCAGCCGCTTCTCTGTGTCCCTGAGCTGGTCTTTCAGGACAGGCAGCCGGGTGTTCTCCTTCTGCTGGGCTTCCATGACCAAATCTATCAGCCGTTCGATGATTTCGTCGCTAAAAATCACCTTAATGGCGGTGTCCACCACGAACCGCTCCAGCGGCTCCTTGCGGATGGCTTTCAGGTCGCAGTGCGCCTTGCCGTGGCGTTTGGCGTTGCCGCACTTGTAGTAATAGTAGGTGTTTCCCATGTGGCTGGTGCCGCTTTCGCCACCCATCAGGGTGCCGCACTTGCCACAGAACAGCTTGGTGGTCAGCAGATATCTCACATCCTCTTTTGCAGGCCGACCATGGGCGATCCTGTTCTGCTCAAAACGCTGCTGCACCCGGTCAAACAGGTCCTGGTCAACAATGGCCGGAATGCCGCCCGGCGTCACAATGTCCTTGTAGCGGTATTCGCCGATGTAGCGGCGGTTGCGGAAGATCTGGAAGAAGCTGTTCTTTACGAACGGCTTCCCGGTGCGGGTACGCAGGCCGCGCTCGTTCAGGGATGCTGCGATCTTCTCAGCCGGTTCGCCGTCGGCATACCGGGTGAAGATCTCTTGCACGATGGGAGCCGTCTCCGGGTCGATATGGTACAGCCTGTCCTCCTTGCCGATGGTGAAGCCCAGCGGCACCACACCGCCGTTGTACTTGCACTGGAGGGCGTTTTCGCGCTCACCGCGCGCCACTTTCAGGGCGAGTTCGGCGGAATAATATTCCGCCATGCCAATCAGCATACTCTCCACCATAATGCCTTCAGGCCCCTGCGAGATGGGTTCCATGGCAGACACCAGATGGACACCGTTCTTTTCCAGCTGGTACTTGTAGTTCACGGCATCGAACCGATTCCGGGCAAAGCGGTCGAGTTTCCAGACCAGAACCACATCGAAGATTTTCTTTGCGCTGTCCTTAATCATCCGCTGAAAGTCTGGGCGGTCATCCGTTTTGGCAGAGTAGGCACGGTCAATGTAGG
Source organism: Faecalibacterium sp. DFI.5.82 (assembly GCF_029076575.1). Classification (NCBI taxonomy): domain Bacteria; kingdom Bacillati; phylum Bacillota; class Clostridia; order Eubacteriales; family Oscillospiraceae; genus Faecalibacterium; species Faecalibacterium sp. DFI.5.82. The sequence continues at coordinate 185,165 of NZ_JARFIS010000003.1, read as the reverse complement.
TGCCGACCACGGTGATGCCGTTCTTCTCGGCGTAGTCCTTGCAGTCGCGCAGCTGTCCCTCAATGGACGCTTCACGCTGGCTGTCGGATGAATAGCGGGCGTAGATCACGGCGGTCATGGTTGCACCTCCTTGGCGCGTATTCGACTTGCCTTTATAGTATCGGGTCAAGCGCAGCTTGTCAACAATCTGCGAGCAGATTGAAATGTGAAAATTGCGAAACGCAGCGAAAAAGGTGAGAGCAAGAATCGTCCCGTGGCCACAAATTTTCAATTCTTGAAAATTCTTGCCCCTTTGGGACAGCTTCTTGTTGGGGCGTGCCTGCCCCAAACCCTGCTTCTTACTATTTGGAAATCACACAATTATGCACCACTGGGTCCACGAGAACTGACGCTCATCGGAGGTATAGAACTATAAAAAGATTGGCCATTCACAGTGTTTTGAGTCAACCCAATCAAATCAATCAACTGGCTCTCGTTATAGCTCTCTTGACAGTTATCCAGCACAGCACATTGGCAGCTATATACACCACTATCGTTAGAGACAACTCCCCACCATTCAAGGTCTGCCAAAAGTTTTCCAATCTTCTTGCGGTCAAAGCGTATTTCTTTTTCCAAAAGGGACGAGTAAATTTGTGGAGCAGACATCGGTTTTTGCTTTAATAGGAGAGCTAATGCCAATTCCTGTCCATGCAAACGGTGAAGCAAAAGACCTCTGCGAACCCAAATGTTCGACGTTTTTTTCATAGCAAATACCTCCTTTTTTAGATAGCTCGTTCACTTAAAATACGATTGATGTCCATTTGAAATTGCGCTCGTTCACAATTGTTATGTTGACTTGAGTATATCATATTACACAATGAAAGACTACTGTTATATATCAGACCCTGCCCTTTTTCCTGCGTACGTGCGTACCGACCATGTACGGACGTACGCAACGATTAGTCCGAAAAGCGCAATATAGGGAAATACAAAGCAAAAAGGCAGGATACCACCGTCATAGTGATACCCTGCCTTTGCTCGTTTAACGCTCTGTGTAGTCCTTCCGCAGAATTTCCGATAAACAAAAAACGTACCCGAACCCTTTCTCGTAAAGAATCGGGTTCGAGTACGAACTGTATGGTGGACGGTACAGGACTCGAACCTGTGACCTCCTGCACGTCAAGCAGATGCTCTACCAGCTGAGCTAACCGTCCAGATGTCGTATCGACTTGAGTATGATACCACATTTTTCGCGCAATTGCAAGGGCTTTTTTGAAAAAAGTCTGCCTTTTCCGTTTTTTGCCCCGGGGGATTGGCGCAAAGGCCCCTTTGCGGGGGGCTGGCAGGGGAGAGGCGCTCAGAGTGCCCGGCGGATGATGTCGTAGAGGATGGGCTTCATGTTGTCGATGTTGTCGGGCTTGCCCTCCAACACGGAGGTATAGCACACCGATATGCACATGCTGCCCAGGGCGGTGATGCGCTGGTAGATCTCCCGCTCGGTGCGGCCCGCCATCTCGGGGCTGCACATCACGATCTGGAGGACCTTGCGCATCAGCGGCTCGGCCTCGCCGCTGGCTTCGATCTGATCCAGCCCGGGCCAGACAAAGCTGCGCTCCAGGAAGCGGAGCATCAGGGTGTCCGCGCGCAGGGCTTCGATGATATGGTCAATGACAAAGATCATCTGGTCGGGGAAGCTGGTAAGCTCGGCGGCGTGCTGCTCGGCAGCGGTGCAGGCGTTGTCCAGCAGCTGGTAGCTCACCCGGGCCAGCAGGGCCTGCGTGACCGAACCCTTATCGGCAAAATAGAGGTAGAATGTGCCCTTGCCCACCTTGGCGCGGGAGGTGATGTCCTCCACGCTGGTCTTGGAGGTGCCCCGCTCCAGAAACAGCTCGTAAGCTGCATCCAGAAGCGCGCGGCGCTTTTCCTGTTTCTTTCCTTCCACGGTGCTCATAGCTTGCTGCATCCTCTTTTCTGACGTTGTTTTGTCGTGTAAACAATATTTTAGCAGGGAGAAGGGAAGAGCGCAAGAGCAAAAGCCCCCGGACAAGCTATACAATTTTTGCTTTGTGATAAGAAAACTGACTTTTGGTCATTTTTTATCTTGACACCTTGCGTCGATCGGTTATAATAGTGCTTGCTCAGAAATGACCACGGGTCATTTTTAGGGCAGATCCAATCAACTTTCGTATGGAGGGTTCCCATGAAAAAGATCGCACAGAGCATCGTGCGTCTGCGCAAGCTGATCTTAACAGTAGCGGTCCTGCTGTTGATCCCTTCCGCAATCGGCGCGGTTGCTACCCGCATCAACTATGATGTCCTGACCTATCTGCCGCAGGAGCTCGACTCCATGATCGGCGAGGTAGCGCTTGAGGACGACTTCCACCTGGCCTCCACCGGTATGATCACGGTGGAAGGCCTGCCTACCAATGAACTGATCGCCATGAAGAAGGACATTGATGCGGTGCCCGGTGTCACACAGACCTTCTGGCTTAGCGATGTCATCGACCCCAGCATCCCCACCGAGATGCTGCCCGCGGATGTCCAGCAGTTCATGTTCGGCAAAAATGATTCCACCATGCTCATCGTCCGGTTTGATGCGCCCAGCGCCAGCGACGAGACGATGAACGCCGTCAAGCAGATCAAACAGGTGCTGCGGCACGACTGCTACTTTGGCGGCATGAGCGTCATCTTGCAGGATACCAAGGCGCTGATCAATGAAGAGATGCCGCTGTACATCCTGTGCGCTGTGGGTGCCAGTATGCTGGTGCTGTTCCTCTCGCTGGAGAGCACCATTACGCCCGTACTGTTCATGCTGGGCCTGCTGTTCCCCATTGCGTACAACTTTGGCACCAACATCTTCCTGGGTCAGATCAGCTACATCACCCAGGCACTTTCCACGGTGCTGCAGTTGGGCGTGACGATGGACTTCTCCATCTTCCTGCTCCACCGTTATCAGGAGGAAAAGGAACTCCGCTCCTCCAACGAGGAAGCCATGGTGACCGCCATCTGCAAGACCATGACCTCCATCACCGCTTCCTCCCTGACCACCATTGCGGGCTTCCTGGCACTGTGCGCCATGCGCCTGACGCTGGGCCGCGATATCGGTGTTGTTATGGCAAAGGGTGTGGCGCTGGGTGTCATCTGCACCATCGTCATTCTGCCTGCTTTGATCCTGACCTTTGATCAGCAGGTCGAAAAGTACAAGCACCGCACCATCGTGCCCAAGCTGACCAAGCTCAGCTACTTTGTTTCCAAGCACGCAATGCCCATCGTGGCCGTCTTTCTTGTGCTGCTGGTGCCCTTTGTGGTGGCCCAGCAAAAGACCGAGGTCTACTACACCCTGTTCGACTCGCTGCCCCAGGATCTGACCGGCATCGTTGGCACCAACAAGCTGGGCGAGGACTTTGGCATGACCACCTCCCACTTTATTCTGGTGGATGAGGACCTGACCGCAACGCAGGTGTCGGACCTCTGCGATGAGCTCAAGGATGTGGACGGCATCACCCAGGTGGTGAGCCTGGATTCCATCACCGGCCCGGGCTTCCAGACCGAACTGCTGCCCGACAGCGTGACCGAGATCCTGCAGTCCGGCGGCTACAAGCTCATTCTGGCCAACAGCTCCTATAAGACCGGCACCGATGCCATCAATAACCAGCTGACCGAGATGAACGACCTTATCAAGGCGGTTGACCCCAACGGTGTCATCACCGGCGAGGGTGCCATGACCAAGGACCTGATCGAGGTTGCGGACGTGGACTTCAAGAACGTCAACGTCTGGTCGATCATGGCAGTCGCTGCCATCATCCTGATCTCCTTCCGGAGCCTGTCCATCCCTGTGCTGTTGGTTGCCAGCATCGAGGCCGCCATCTCCATCAATATGGGCATCCCGTACTTCACCGGTACCCAGCTGCCCTTCATCGCCAGCATCGTCATCGGCACCATCCAGCTGGGCGCGACTGTGGACTACTCCATCCTGATGACCACCCGTTATCACGAGGAGCGCAGCTATGGCCGCACCCCGCAGGAAGCTGCCCAGCAGTCGCTGGAGCACTGCAGCCAGTCCATCCTGACCAGCGGCCTGACCTTCTTTGCCGCAACCGTCGGCGTGGCCGCCATCAGTAAGATGGAACTGCTGCAGAGCATCTGCCGGCTCATCTCCCGCGGCGCACTGATCAGTATGGCTGTCATTCTGGTCGTTCTGCCCGCTGCCCTGATGCTGCTGGACTGGGTCATCCGCCACACCACCATGCACTGGCTGGTCCCTGAATCTTCCAACGCCAAGAAGTCTGATAAGGAGTAATTACCATGAAAAAATCGCTTCGTTTCGCCAGTGCGGCGCTGGCGCTGACTCTCGCCGCAGGCATGACCCTGCCCGCCTTTGCAGCCACCAAGGCCGATTATTCCAAGGATGAGACCGTCTACGCCGTGATGAACGCCGACGGCTCCATCAAGTCCACCACCGTCAGCGAGCACCTGTACAGCGCTTCCGGCCTGTCCAATGTCACCGATGAGAGCACCCTGACCGATATCCAGAACACCGAGAGCGATGCCGCGTTCACCCAGGACGGCGAAAAGCTGGTCTGGAACACCGACGACACCGACGTGTACTATAAGGGCAATACCGACAAGGCCCTGCCCATCACCGCAAATGTCACCTATACGCTGGACGGCGTGACCGACAGCCTTGAGAACCTGATCGGCAAGAGCGGCCACCTGACCGTGACCGTCGACCTGACCAACAACGAGACCGGCACCGTGACCGTCAACGGCAAGGAGCGTACCGTTGTCACCCCGCTCATTACTGCTGTGGGCGTGATCTTTGGTCAGGATGCCACCAACCTGAGCGCCGAGCACGGAATGCTGGAATCCGCCGCCAAGAGCAGCGTGGCCGCTTTCGTCTGCCTGCCCGGCGTAAAGGACTCTCTGGACGGTCTGCTGCCCGATGACCTGTCCACTGTGGAGGATTATCTGCAGGACAGCGTCACCGTGGAAGCCGATGTCGAGAACCTGACCGCACCGCAGGTCATGCTGGCCTGTGCCACCAACGCCGATGCGCTGGACACCAATGCCTTTGACCTGAGCAGCCTCAACGAGCTGACCGATGGTATCAGCCAGCTGAACGATGCTATGAACCAGCTGATGGATGGTGCCGCCCAACTGGTGGACGGTGCTTCCCAGCTGGCCAACGGTACCCTGGCCCTGCTGGACGGCGCTTCTCAGCTGAACAGCGGTGCTTCTGCCCTGGACGATGGTCTGGGCCAGCTGACCAACGGTCTGGATACCCTGAGCTCCAACAACGCCGCCCTGCAGGCCGGTGCCCAGCAGGTGGCCGATGGCGTTCTGGCCTCTGCCAACAGCACCCTGATGGAGGGCGGCCTGATCGACACCCCCATGACCTGGGACAACTACGCTTCCGTTATTGACGAAGTGCTGACCATGAACGAAAAGACACTGGCCGCTGCCCGCAAGAAGATGGTGCGCACCGTCTGGGAGCAGGAGCCCAGCTTCAAGGACAGCCAGCTGGACATTGCCCTGTATCTCTCCGCAACCAAGACCAACCACGACCTGGAAGCTGCTCTGCGGCTGATGCAGAGCTACGACCCCTCCATGTTCAGCGCCATGCTTGACCTGAGCACTGCCAGCGCCAAGCAGACCGTGCATGACGAGCTGAAGTATCAGGCTGAGAACAGCCAGGATATCGCAGATGTCCGTGCCCTGAAGAACAGCCTGGCGCAGATCCAGTATTTCGTGTCCAGTGTCAACCAGTACACCAACGGTGTTGCCACCGCCGCTGACGGTGCCCACTCCGCAAAGGACGGTGCCGCCCAGCTGGCCGATGGCACCAAGACCCTGTATGACGGCGTGACCACCCTGAATGATGGCGCAGGCCAGCTCAGCGATGGCACGGTCCGGCTGAACGATGGCCTGAACCAGTTCAATGAGGAGGGCATCTCCAAGCTGACCGGCGCTTTGGACGAGGAGCAGATCCATGGCCTGAAGACCGTGCTGGACGAGATGACCAGCCGTCTGGAGGACTACACCAGCTTTGCCGGCAAGTCCGAGGATGCTTCCGGCAGCGTGAAGTTCATCTATAAGACCGGTGAGACGGTCGCCGCTGCGGATGTTACCGCCCAGACCACCGCCGATGTGCAGGAAGGCAACTTCTTCACCCGCCTGTGGCAGCGGATCGTGAACCTGTTCAAGTTCTGAAAAAACGGCGTGCCTGCTTGACAAGCCGCCGGAGATTGACTATACTACAAATAGATTCGTCAAGAAAAATGACCGCTCAGGCACTGAAACGTTGAGGCGGTCATTTTTTATGCCAATTTTAAGGAGACCACAGCATGGCAGAGAGGGAAGTGTATCCGGACGGGGAACAGCGCCGCCGCATCATGGATTTTATTATGGCGGCCGGTCAGACCCTTTTGGAGAACGGGGCAGAGGTGTTCCGGGTGGAGCAGACCATGGAGATCATGGCGGCCAGCTTCCACCTGCGGGAGTTCCATGTCTATGTGCTGACCAACGGCATTTTTGCCAGCGCAGGCACGGCGGAGATGAGCGAGGTGCGCAACGTGCCCACCCGTACCACCCACCTGGGGCGGGTGGCGGCGGTGAATCAGCTTTCCCGCCAGATTGCGTCCGGGGAAGTGGACACCATCGATGTGGCCGAGACCCGGCTGGCTCAGGCCAGGTGCATCCCTTTTCCGAAGGACTGGGTGCAGCTTGCGGCGGGCATGGGCGGCGCGTTCTGCTTTGCGCTGATCTTTGGTGGCGACCTGAAAGCAGGGCTTGCCGCCGCTGCGGCCGGTGTTGCGGCCAACGCCTACCTGCTGTTCTGCGGGCGGCACGGCGTGGGGGGCGGGTTCCGAACCATCTCCACCGCCGCCCTCATCACCCTGTGCTGTATTCTGGGCTGCAGCCTGCTGGGCACTGAAGCCAGTCACGCCATCATCGGCACCCTGATGATCCTGACCCCCGGCATCGCCTTTACCATGGGCATCCGGGACTTTGTGCAGGGCGATTACCTGTCCGGCACAATCCGGATGATCGACGCGCTGCTCATTGCGGCCAGCATCGCCATCGGCGCCGGCCTTGTGCTGAGCCTCTATGCCTTTTTGAAGGGGGTGGCCGTGGTATGACAGAACTTCTTTTCACCGGGGAGCAGCTGGGCCGTCTGGCCCTGCAGTTCCTGCTGGCCGGGGCGGGCACCCTGAGCTTTGCCATCCTCTTTGCCTGCCCCAGGCGCACCCTGCCCTACTGCGGGCTGGTGGGCGCAGTGGGGTGGCTGGTATACGAGATCGCGGAGCTGTTCGGGATGGAAGCCTTTGCAGCCTCGCTGCTGGCGGTCATTCCGCTGACGCTGCTGGCCCGCATCCTTGCGATGACCCTCAGAGCACCGGTGACGGTGTTCCTGCTCACCGGCATCTTTCCGCTGGTGCCCGGTGCGGGCATCTATTACAGCGCCTACTACTTCATTCAGGGTGATAACGCTCTGGCGCTGGCAAACGGCATCTCCACCTTCAAGATCGCCGTGGCGCTGGCCGTGGGCATTGCCCTGGTGCTGGGCATCCCCCTGCCGCAGAAACGCCGATAAAACAAAAACGAGACCGTCCACCGGGCGGTCTCGTTGGTTATGCGGGAAAATCAGGTGGTGGGAACCATCCGCAGCAGCTGGGCCCCGGTGGTGACATCCAGACGGAAATATGCCTTGTTCAGCTCGGTGTTGTAGGAAACACTGACTGGTGTTTCGGTACCGTCGGCATTGATTTGCATCAGGCTGTAGCCGGAAACGGTATTGGCAGGTACCTCGATGCTGGCAATGACCGGCTGGGCCATCACACGGGCGGGGGTGACCTCCTCGCTCTTTACGGTGCCGCACTTTTCGCAGATGACCCGTTCAATAACAGTGGGATAGTAGAATGCTGCTGTCATTACCTGCTCACCGTTTTTCAGAGTCCCGGTGTGAACAGTCAGGTTGGAAAAGTTGGAGAAGACACCGTTTACCTTGGTCAGCTGGGTGTTGTTCTTTACTTTGCCGCATTCGGGGCAAAGTGTAAGGGTCTCGGTGGTGCCATCGGGGAGCTTATGCTGGAAGGTGGTCTCCACACACTCAGTCTTATACTCTGTCGTGGTCTTCCAGGTGTGTTCCTTGCACTCGGTTTTGCCCGGGGTCTCTTCGGCCATGCTGACCACAGAACTGCCTGCCAGCACACAGACGGACAGACCAAAGGAGGCCAGGGCTTTCAGTATACGATTTTTCATAGCAGGATCCTTTCTCCCCGCATCCCGGCGGGGCAGTGCGGTTTGAGCTTGGCTGTTTTTACCATGGCTCCAGCCTGATTATACCAATTAGAAGGAAAAGGTGTCAATGTCCGGGATTAAGTTCCGTGGGAAGATTCACTAGCAGAATACAACGGAATGACAGAAACACAGGAACAAAATGTATATATACATTGAGAATTGGACGCTGTATGTATAAATGTTTTCAAAAGGGTTTCATTTGTTCCGATTTTTTGCACAACACTTGACTTTTTTATTTGTACAACATATACTAATCCTGTTCCTTGATGACACGATGAAGCGCATCGTGCCGGGAAAGTGAAAAATTATACAATCAACAGAGGAGTGTTTGAATATGAAAAAGATCAATCGCCGCAGCTTTCTGGCTGCCGCTGGTCTGACCGCTGCCGCTCTGGCTCTGACTGCCTGCGGCGGTTCCGCCTCCAGCACCGCTTCTTCCACTGCAAGCAGTGCAGCTTCTTCCGAGGCTGCTTCCACCAGCGCTGCCGCTGAGCTGACCACCGTTGAGGCTGGCAAGCTGACCATGGCCACCAACGCTGCCTTCCCTCCGTACGAGATGACCACCGATGCCGGTGAGTTTGAGGGCATCGACATCGACACCGCCAAGGCCATTGCTGAGAAGCTGGGCCTGGAGCTGCAGATCGATGATATGGACTTCGACGCAGCACTGCTGAGCGTGCAGCAGGGCAAGGCCGATATCGTCATGGCTGGCGTTACCGTGACCGATGAGCGCAAGGCTGTGATGGACTTCTCCGACAGCTACGCTACCGGCATCCAGTCCATCATCGTTCCCGAGGGCTCTGATATCACCTCTCCCGATGATCTGGCAGGCAAGAAGATCGGCACCCAGCGCGGCACCACCGGCTACATCTACTGCTCTGATGACTTCGGTGATGACGCTGTGGTCGCATACGACGACGGCCTGACCGCTGTGCAGGCTCTGAACAATGGCCAGGTCGATGCAGTTGTCATCGACAATGCCCCTGCAAAGGAGTTCGTTGCCGCCAACCCCGGTCTGGTCATTCTGGACACCAGCTACGCCGAGGAGGATTACGCCATCGGTCTGGCAAAGGGTTCCGCTCTGGAGGATGCTGTCAATGCCGCTCTGGAAGAGCTGAAGGCTGACGGCACCCTGCAGTCCATCGTGGACAAGTACATCACCGCTGAATAATTCAGCTGTACCTTGTATCACGGGGAGGCGGCCCCATCTGGGGCACCTCCCCTTTTTTGGAAAGAACAGGTTACAAAATTCTAACAATTTTAGAAAGCGAGGATGCGAATGGCCGCACAATACGAACTGCTGAAAGAGCTGCTCAACAGCGGCACGAAGCTGGACTTCGGGCAGGAAATGTTCTTCAAATTCTATCAGGCGTTCATCCTGAACGACCGCTGGGTGCAGTACATCCAGGGCGTGGGCACTACGCTGCTGGTCACCGCCATTGCGCTGGCACTGGGCGTGGTGCTGGGCAGTGTGGTGGCACTGGTGCGTGTTGCGCACGACCAGCAGCGTCCCGGCCGCAGGAACCCGGTGCTGGGCTTCTTCAATGCCGTCTGTCAGGTGTACACCACCATCATCCGCGGCACCCCCATGATGGTCCAGCTGCTCATTATGAGCATGGTCATCTTTTCCAACAGCCGCAACTTTACCATGGTCGGTGCGCTGGCACTGGGCATCAACTCGGGCGCTTACGTCTCGGAGATCATCCGCGGCGGCTTGATGGCGGTGGACCCCGGCCAGATGGAAGCCGGCCGCAGCCTGGGCCTGAACTACATGACCACCATGGTGGTCATTGTCATTCCGCAGGCCATCCGCGCGGTGCTGCCTGCACTGGGCAACGAGTTCATCGTCCTGCTCAAGGATACCTCGCTCATCACCGTTATCGGCGGCAAGGAGCTGCTGTATGCGGCGCAGGGCATTATGAACCGTACTTACGAGGCCATGTTCCCCCTGTTGGGCGTTGCAGTGGTCTATCTGGTCTTAGTCATGCTCTTTACATGGCTGCTGTCGAAGTTTGAGAGGAGGATGGCGCAAGGTGACCGCTAATCATGCTGAAAAGATCCTGGAAGTCCGTGGTCTGACCAAGACCTACGGCGGTGAGGCCAAAAAGGGCGCAAAGCAGCCCACCCCCACCCTGGATGTCCTGAAGGGCATCGACATCGACATCTACCGCGGCGATGTGGTCTGCCTGATCGGCCCCTCCGGCTGCGGCAAGTCTACCTTCCTGCGCTGCCTGAACCGGTTGGAGATCCCCACCGGCGGCTCCATCAAGTTTGAGGGCATCGAGGTGGATGATGCCCACATCGATGCCGTGCGCCAGAAGATGGGCATGGTGTTCCAGCACTTCAACCTCTTCCCCCACCTGACCGTCAAGCAGAACCTCTGCCTGGCCCCGGAGCTGCTCAAGCTCAAGAGCAAGGAGGAGGCTTCCAAGCGTGCCGAGGAGCTGCTGGCCCGTGTCGACCTGTCCGATAAAGCCAATGTGTTCCCCAAGAGCCTTTCCGGCGGCCAGCAGCAGCGCATTGCCATTGCCCGTGCTCTGGCCATGGACCCGGATGTCATCCTGTTCGACGAGCCCACCTCCGCCCTTGACCCTGAGATGGTCGGCGAGGTGCTGGAGCTGATGAAGGAGCTGGCCCACACCGGCATCACCATGCTGGTGGTCACCCACGAGATGGGCTTTGCCCGCGAGGTATCCAACCGCGTCATCTTCATCGATGAGGGCAGGATCCAGGAAGATGAGCCCCCGCAGGAGCTCTTCTCGAACCCCAAGCATCCTCGTCTGAAGGCTTTCCTTTCCAGGATGCTGTAATTGAAGCTGAAAATGCCGTCGCACAAATTCGTGCGGCGGCATTTTTTGAATGGTTTAAAGTTTCCAGAGACTTTGTGCCTGTTTGTAAAGCCAGAGGGCACGGGCCTGAATCTCAATCTCGTTCCAGTCCGTTTTTGTCAGGGCATCCTGAAGCGTGGAAAGGCCCGATGCGCAGAGCGTAAGACCGGGCTTTTCTTGGCCCTTTCCGGCTTTCTTTGTGCTCCAGTCACTGTCCCGGATGGAGGCATTCAAAGACTGCGGGATGATTGCAAGATTCCCCAGAGTCAGAAGGATAGAATCTCTCTTTTCTGCGTCCAGCGGGGTAGGGCAGGCGGGCCAGTTGTTGCGCCATTTTTTGGGCATCAGATGCTCAAGACTGTAATTGTTGAAACCATGCAGCACAACAGCACTCTGAGCAGGGTGGATGTGGCTTTCAATCAGATAATGAACACCTTTAGAATAAAGGTTCATCAGTTTAGAATGTTCAAAACCGTCCCGAAGCTCAGTATCTGTCGGAATATAAGAATTCGTTCCACTAGCGGCCTGTAATCGGGTGCGCAGATCGTCAGCATCCAGAATCTCATTAGCAATCAAAGAAAGAAAAAGATTGTTATAGTTTTTAGATGTTGCATGGGTCACGATACGACGCATAACGTAGCTTTCAAGAATACCATACATCTGGTTCAGAGCATTCGTATCAGAAATATTTTTGGCAAGATAGAGAACGTACGGAATCAGGGTTGTTGTTTTTAGACCGAAGATAACCACATTCAGCCGCTCGATACCAAATGTGGATGGAATTGTAGTATCGCAGATATCCGGCTGAAATGTCTTACGGAACAACTCGGCATACTCCTTCAGAGAGGAAAGGATGATCTGCTTGCTTCCGCCGCAGTAGTTGTCCACAAAGCTCTGATAGGAATTTGACAGTCGATCTGTGCGGGCATAAATCAGTTTGTCCTCTGTGCTGATACTGTATTTTTTATTTTGGATGAACAATTGAAAATAAGCATCAAAAAAGATGTCGATCAGAGGACGGCGAATGCGGCCGGTCTCTATAATGGTATCCCAGTATTCTTTTGTTGCGACGCTATTATCAAAGACAGGCTCCCAGATCGTCTGATAATCTGTCAGGTTATTACGACTGAAAAAATAATTCTTGAGCAGTTCAGAGGTGGTCAGGCTGACTCCAAGAGAGTTCAGAGAATCGAATATTTGCTGTTCATCATCATTCGCATCCAGGTCGATCCGAACAAAGTGAGTTTTTCCAACGATCGTGGTGTAATTTAATTTGGATGTATCCAATGATTCCACAAAAAAGTTGTAAGCCTGAACGACACGGGATTTTGAAAAGTCATCTGTAATAGAAACTGGTGCGGTCATACCCATTACCTTTTCAAAGGCAGGACGATCGTTTTTTCCATGCTGAAGGCTCAAATCATTCGTGTCTGGAAATCGATAATGAGAATCAAATGTAAGAGACTGCCCTAACTTTAGACAGAGAACTTTCAAGAAGATGAGATATGTTGTCAATCGCTGCTGACCATCGATCAGAAGCAACTGCGTGGAATAAGGCTCGGACGATTTTGGCGTTCCGTTGTCTTTGAAAATCAGGGTACCAAGAAAATGTGGGGACTTTGTTTTGACCGTGAATTCCATATCATTTAGGAAGCGCTCCCAAAGATATTTGTCCCAGACGTAGGAACGTTGAAAAAATGGAATTTCAATCAATGTGGTTCCATCAAAAATGCTGGTGATTGTCGCTTTATGCGCATTCATAGAAAATCCTCCCGCTGCTTTTCAGATTTATTAGTAGAATAGCACGAATCCACTGTGAATTCAATGAATCACAAACAAAAGCTCCCGTTTCTCAGGAAAAGCTGAAAAACGGGAGCTTTACAATTCTACAAAACAGAAGCTATGCGCCTATCCCATGGTCACAACAACTTCTACACTTTCACCGGCCTTTGCCAGCGGCAGGAGGGTGCCCGCAATAGGAGCGCCGTTCACGGTGACGCTCTGCACGCCCTTCTGCACGGCATGGGGGTTCTCCACCCGGATGTGGTAGACGGCACCCCGGTAACGGCGGGTGACGGTGTAGCCTGCCAGCGTGTGGGGGATGCAGGGGTCAACGCGCAGGCCGTCCAGAGTGGGCTGGATGCCCAGAATGTACTGGCTTACGTTCACGAAGGTCCATGCCGCCGTGCCGGTCAGCCAGCTGTTCTTGGCCTCGCCGAAGGTGGGGGCATCGCGGCCTGCCACCATCTGGCTGTAAACGTAGGGTTCGGTGCGGTGGATCTCGCTGATGTCCTCGATATAGGCCGGGCAGGTCTTTTTGTAGACAGCAAAGGCCCGGTCACCGTGGCCCAGCACGGTCTCAGCACAGCTGATCCATGGGTTGTTGTGGCAGAAGATACCGGCGTTCTCCTTGTAGCCCGGGGGATAGCTGGAGATCTCGCCCAGATTGAGCCGGTAGGTGGTGTAGGCGGGCTGGAGCAGTACCACGCCGTACGGGGTGTCCAGCCGCTCCTCCACGCTCTTCAGTGCGGCTTCGGCCTGACCGGTCTCCCGGCCGATCCCGGCCATCACGCACATGCCCTGGGGTTCGATGAAGATCTGCCCCTCGTCGCATTCCCTGCTGCCTACTGGGGCACCAAAGGCATCGTAGGCACGGCGGAACCATGCGCCGTCCCAGCCGGCGGTCAGGGTGGCCTGTTCTACTGCGTCAATGGCGGTGCGGGTGCTGGCAGCCTCCTCGGTAAGGTGCAGGTGGTCACAGAGTTCGGCGTACTCGCGGCCATATTTCACGAACATGCCCGCAATGAACACGCTCTCAGCCACAGGGCCCTCGCTGGGGCCGGTGATCTGGAAGCTCTCGCCCGGGTGCTCCGAGAAGCAGTTCAGGTTCAGGCAGTCGTTCCAGTCGGCCCGGCCGATCAGCGGCAGGCCGTGGGGGCCCAGATGGGTATGGGTGTAGCGGAAGCTCCGGCGCAGATGCTCCATCAGGGGCTGTGCTCTGGTCACGTCGTTGTCAAAGGCAACCGGCTCGTCCAGGATCGACCAGTCACCGGTCTCCCGCAGATAGGCGGCGGTGCACGCAATGAGCCAGAGCGGGTCATCGTTGAAGCCGCTGCCCACGTCGCTGTTGCCCTTTTTGGTCAGGGGCTGGTACTGGTGGTAGGCACTGCCGTCCTCAAACTGGGTGGCAGCAATGTCCAGAATGCGCTCCCGTGCGCGGGAAGGGATCATGTGGACGAAGCCCAGCAGATCCTGACAGGAATCCCGGAACCCCATGCCGCGGCCGATGCCGCTCTCGTAATAGCTGGCACTGCGGCTCATGTTGAAGGTGACCATGCACTGATACTGGTTCCACAGGCTCACCATCCGGTCCAGCTTTTCCTCGCCGGAGGTCAGCTGCCAGCCCGAGAGCAGCTCCTGCCAGTAGTCGGCCAGTGCCCTGCGGGCGGCATCCACCTGTGCGTCGGTGGCATAGCGGGCCATCATGGCCTCGGCCCGGGCTTTGTTGATGATGCCGGGAGCGCTGAATTTTTCCCGGACCGGGTTTTCAATGTAGCCCAGCCCGAAGATGATGCTCTTTTTCTCACCTGGTGCCAGCGTGAGATGGAAATGGTGGGCACCCACCGGAGCCCAGCCGTGGGCAATGCTGTTCGAGCAGTGACCGGCTTTGACCGCTTCCGGTGCGGCGGGGCCGCCGTACACGCCGCAGAAGGCATCCCGGCTGGTGTCGAAGCTGGTAACAGGGGCGTTGGCCCAGAACACGGCGTAGTGATCCCGGCGCTCCCGGTACTCTGTCTTATGATAGATGGCACTATCCACCACTTCCACCTCGCCGGTGGAAAAGTTGCGCTGGAAATTGGAGCTGTCGTCCATGGCATCCCACAGGCAGAACTCCACATAGCTGAACACGTCCAGCGTGCGGGGGGTAGCGGTCTTGTTTTCCAGCGTCAGCCGGTCGATCTCACAGGCATCGCCCCGGGGCACGAACAACTCCTGAGCGGCCGCAATGCCGTTTTTTTCGCCCTGCAGGATCGTGTAGCCCAGACCGTGGCGGCAGGTGTAACGGTCCAGTTCCGTCTTGGCAGGCTGCCAGCCCGGGTTCCAGATGGTGCCGCCATCGTTGATGTAGATGCGGTGGCCGTCCATGTCCAGCGGGGAATTGTTATAGCGGTAGCGGGTCAGCCGCCGCAGCCGGGCATCCCGGTAAAAGCTGTAACCGCCGCCGGTGTTGGACACCAGACTGAAAAAGTCCTCGCTGCCCAGATAGTTGATCCAGGGCAGGGGAGTGCGGGGCGTGTCGATCACATATTCCCGGCGCGCATCATCAAAATGTCCGAATCTCATAGCCTTGTTCCTCCTTATAGGGTAAACCGGAAATGCTGAAATTATTTGATGGCGAAAACGATTTAGAATTTGCGGCCCAAGGGTGGGAAAGGCACTTGTCACCCTAAGAATAGTCTATCCTGCGGGAAAAATCAAGAGCGGACCTGAAATATACAACAAGGGTGCAGCGGGCTGGTTCAGGGGTGGAAACCGGTATGAGAACGAAAAAATTATCGAACGGTAACGAAATGTAACGAAAACGATACAGACTGCATAATTCTGAGGAAATGAAATCTCGCAACCTGCTGAAATGCAGACTTTTAAGATAAAACTTTTCTTCTTTTGCTTGATTTTTAGTACAAAGTGCGCTATATTGAAATTGCGAAAACGATTTAGGATTCGCTCGGGAACCCTGGGCGGGTCCCTGTGAGGGAGGGCGGCGAAATGTCATCCTTGAAAGATCTGGCGCGTGAATGCGGTGTCTCGGTGGCAACGGTGAGCAAAGCGCTCAATGGCCAGTCGGACATCTCTGCTGCGACCCGCGACCGTGTCCGCGAGGCGGCCCGCCGGATGGGCTATGTGCCCAATATGGCGGCCCGCGCAATGAAGACCAACCGTACCTACAACCTTGGCGTTCTGTTTGTGGACGAGCGGCAGAGCGGCCTGGCCCATGAGTATTTCTCGGCGGTGCTGGACAGCTTCAAAGTGCAGGTAGAAAAGCTGGGCTACGATATCACCTTTGTCAACCGGAACCTCGGCGGCAGAACAATGACCTATCTGGAGCACTGCCACTACCGGGGCGTGGATGGAGCGGTGATTGCCTGCGTGGATTTCAACGATCCGCAGGTGGTGGAGCTGGTCAACAGTGATGTGCCGGTGGTGACCATCGACCATGTGTTCAACAACCGGATGGCGGTCCTTTCCGATAATGTCAACGGGCTTTCGGCGCTGGTGCGGTACGCCTACGCCAACGGCCACCGCCGCATCGCCTTTATCCATGGCGAGCGCACGGCGGTGACGGAGAACCGTCTGGCGGGCTTCTACAAGAGCTGCGCGGAGCTGGGGCTGCAGGTCCCCGAAGAATATGTGCGCAGCGGTGTGTATCACGATCCCGACCGCTGTGCCGAGGAGACCCGGGCCCTGCTGGCACTGCTCCAGCGGCCCACCTGCATCCTCTTCCCCGATGATTTCTCGGCCATGGGCGGCTGCATCGCTCTGCAGGAAGCGGGCCTGAGCATCCCGGAGGATATTTCCGTGATGGGATATGACGGCATTTACCTCTCCCGCGTGATGAAGCCCCAGCTGGTGACCTGGCAGCAGAACACCAGAATGCTGGGCCGGATGGCAGCGGATAAACTGGTGCAGATGATCGAGCACCCCCGTGTGACGCTGGCCGAGCAGATCCCGGTGACAGGAAAACTGCTGGAGGGCGGCTCGGTGCGCAGCATCGAATGAATGGGTTGGATTTGGTTCCGGGCGAACCGGAGCCTTGAATTTGAAACGCTTTTTCACGAAAACCATTGAAGGAGGTTTTTCATTATGAGAAAGATTTCGCGTCGTAATTTCCTGCTGGCTTCCGGTGCAGTTACCATCAGTGCAGCGCTGAGTGCATGCGGCGGCTCCTCTTCTTCTACCGGCGCGGCATCCTCTGCCGCAGCTTCTTCCGCCGCTTCCGCTGCTCCGGCAGCTCAGGGCAAGGTGCTGAATATCTGGTGCTGGAACGACGAGTTCCAGGGCCGCTTCAATAACTATTACCCCGAGGTCGCCTCCATCGCTGAGGATAAATCCACCACCACCCTGAAAGATGGCACCGTTGTCAAGTGGACCATCAACGCCAACGAGAACAACAACTACCAGAATAAGCTGGATGAGGCCCTGCTGAATCAGGACTCTGCCGCCGATGATGACAAGGTAGATATCTTCCTGATCGAGGCTGACTACGCACTGAAGTATGTGGATTCCGATTACGCGCTGGATGTCAAGGCAGACATCGGCCTGACCGATGCCGATCTGGCCGGTCAGTACCAGTACACCAAGGATATTGTCAGCGTGGACGGCAGCCAGCGCGGCACCACCTGGCAGGCGACCCCCGGTCTGTTCGCATACCGCCGCAGCATTGCCAAGGAAGTGCTGGGCACCGATGATCCCACCGAGGTGCAGAGCCATCTGTCCGATTGGGATAAGTTCAACGAGGTGGCTGCACAGGCCTCTGCCAAGGGCTACAAGATGCTGTCCGGCTTCGATGATGCTTACCGCACCTTCTCCAACAACGTGGACGCTCCCTGGGTGGACGGCACGACCGTCAAGGTAGACCCCAACATTATGAAGTGGGTCGATCAGACAAAGGAGTACACCGATAAGGGCTACAACAATAAGTCCAGCCTGTGGGACAGCCAGTGGGCAGCCGATCAGGGCCCGAGCGGCAAGGTGTTTGGCTTCTTCTATTCCACCTGGGGCATCAATTTCACCCTGCTGGGCAACTCTCTGGAGACCCCTGTGGCCGAGGGCGGCAAGGAAGAAGTGGGCAACGGCATCTACGGCGATTACGCAGTCTGCGAAGGTCCTCAGCCCTATTACTGGGGCGGCACCTGGATCTGCGCGGCAGCCGGTACCGATAATACCGATATCATCCGCGACGTGATGCAGAAGCTGACCTGCGACGAAGCCATTATGAAGCAGATCACCCTGGATACGCAGGATTACACCAACAACGAGAAGGCCATGGAAGAGATCGCAAACAGCGATTATGCCTCCGACTTCCTGGGCGGCCAGAACCATATCGCCCTGTTTGCAGAAGCTGCAAAGAAGATCGATATGTCCAATGCAGGCCCGTACGATCAGGGCCTGAACGAGAGCTTCCAGAATGCCTTCAAGGATTACTTTACCGGCACGGTGGACGAGGATACCGCAAAGGCAAACTTCGAGACCGCCATCAAGGAAAAGTACCCCGAGTTGACCGATGTGGTCTGGCCCGCATAAGCGCAGCCGGAACCTGAAAACCTTTTGAACCGAATCTGAATGGGGCGGGCCGGACGCTGATCCCGCCCGCCCCGTTTTGCTTTGGGCAGTGTACGTCAGGAGGGCAGTTACTATGGGAGCAAAACCAAAGAAGAACGGCTCGATCAGCTATGCAAAGTGGGGCTATATCTTCATTGCACCGTTCTTCCTCATCTTTGCGCTGTTCCAGCTCATTCCACTGGGGTCTACGATCTATTACAGCTTTTTTGAAAATTACCGCAGCGGCCTGAAGATCATAGGCCCTACCTTTGTGGGCCTGAAGAACTACATCACCCTGTTTGCAACCGACCTGCCCAAATACTTTGGCAACACGCTGCTGCTCTGGATCATCGGCTTCATCCCGCAGATCGCCATCTCGCTGCTGCTGGCGGCCTGGTTCACCGACCTGCGCCTGAAGCTGAAGGGCCAGACCTTCTTCAAGACAGTCATCTACATGCCCAACCTCATCATGGCTTCGGCGTTCGCCATGCTGTTCTTTGCCCTGTTCTCGGATAACGGCCCCGTGAACGCTGCACTGGTGGGCATGGGCATCCTCAAGGAGCCCTTCAGCTTCCTGAACAGTGTCTGGGGCAACCGCGGCCTTATCGGCCTGATGAACTTCCTGATGTGGTTCGGCAATACGACCATCATGCTGATGGCGGCCATCATGGGTGTGGACCCCACCCTGTATGAGGCAGCGGAGCTGGACGGCTGCACCCCGAACCAGATGTTCTGGAAGATCACCATCCCGCTCATCCGGCCGATCCTGGTCTATGTGATGATCACTTCGATGATCGGTGGCCTGCAGATGTTCGATGTGCCGCAGATCCTGACCAACGGCAAGGGCGGCCCCGACCGCACCTCTACCACCATGATCATGTACCTGAATAACCACCTGTTCAGCAAGAACTACGGCATGGCCGGCGCGGTCTCGGTGGTGCTGTTCCTGGTGTGCGCAGTGCTCTGCGTGATCGTTTACATGGCCCTGACCAAGGAGGACGACGGCCTGAGCAAGGCCGAGCGCAAGGCCCGCAGGCAGGCGGCCAAACAGGTGAAGGGAGGAAAAGCATAATGTCACACGCAGTCAAGACAAGATCCGAAAAAGCGACCCTTGCGGCCCGCCGCACGGTGTGCTATGCGGCGCTGGTGCTGCTGAGCTTTTTATGCCTGTTCTTCTTCTATGTGCTGGTCATCAATTCCACCCGTACCCATTTTGAGATCCAGAAAGGCTTTTCCTTTCTGCCGGGCAGATCCTTGATGACCAACCTGAAAAACGTGCTGTCGGATGCCAACATCCCGGTGCTGACCGGTGTGCGGAACAGCCTGATCGTGTCCGGCTGCTCGGCTGCCCTCAGCGTCTATTTTTCGGCCCTGACAGCCTACGGCATCTACGCCTATAACTTCCGGTTCAAAAAGGCGGCGTTTGCCATCATCCTGCTCATTATGACCATGCCGACCCAGGTCTCGGCGCTGGGCTTCCTGCAGCTCATCACAAAGATGGGGCTGAAGAACAGCTTCATTCCCCTCATCATCCCCAGCATTGCGGCCCCGGCGGTGTTCTTCTTTATGAAGCAGTATCTGGATGCCAGCCTGCCCATGGAGATCGTGGAAGCCGCCCGCATCGATGGCGCAGGGGAGTTCTACACCTTCAACCATATCGTGCTTCCCATTATGAAGCCCGCTCTGGCGGTGCAGGCCATCTTCTCCTTTGTGTCCAGCTGGAACAACTACTTCATCCCCGCACTGGTGCTGGATACGGCAGACAAAAAGACCCTGCCCATCCTCATTGCACAGCTCCGCAGTGCCGACTTCCTCAAGTTCGATATGGGCAAAGTCTATATGCTGGTGGCCATTGCCATCCTGCCCGTGATCATTGTTTATCTGCTGCTGTCCAAGTTCATCGTCCGTGGTGTTGCACTGGGCGGTGTCAAGGGCTGAGCATTCCGTTCTCTCCTTTGGAAAAAGCACCCGCAGCCAGCAGGCCGCGGGTGCTTTTCTATCCTCTCGTGCTCAGTCGGCTTTGGCAATGCGCTGCATCGCGGTGGAAGCAACATGCTTCTCCTTGATGGCGCGGAGCTGGGCCATGTGGTCGGTGTTCACGTGGGCCTGCTGCTGGGCTTCGGAGTCCCACTCCTCAACGATGAGCAGCTCGTCCGGGTCGGCGGCGCTCAGGTAGTAATCGTAGCGCTCAAAACCGTCCTCCTGCTGGACCTTTGCCAGAATGCCGGCAGCGGCAACCTCCTGCAGAAAAGCGTCCCGCTGGCCGGGGAGCATACGGTAGGTGACCAGAAGCATCATGTGTTCCATGGTGAAATCTCCCTTATAATGTTCCAATGTGTGTTCTCTTAGACAAAAGCCGCCGGAAATCGTTTCCCGGCGGCTTTTGCTTATTAGGAGGATCAAAAGATGATCCCTGGAGAACTTAGTTCAGGATGGTCTGCTCGGTCTCGACATCAAAGACGTGGACCTTGTGCGGATCAAATGCAACGCGGACGGTGTCTCCGTTGCGTGCCTTGGAGGTGGGAGCGACACGGGCGGTCATCTTGTTGCCCTTGTACTCCAGGTACAGGTAGATCTCAGCGCCCATCATTTCGGACACATCGACCTGAGCCTCCAGGTGGCAGTCGGGGTGCTTTGCCATAAACTCGGGCTCGTCGTCGATATCCTCAGGACGGATGCCCATCTTGACCTTCTTGCCAACGTAGGAATCCAGCTTGCCGTCAGCGGTCTTTTCCTTGGGCAGGGGGATGGTGTCGCCGCCCAGGTCAATGGCGTACTGATCGCCGTTCTTGGTCACGGTGCCGTCCAGGAAGTTCATCTGGGGGCTGCCGATGAAGCCGGCAACGAACATGTTGCAGGGCATGTCGTACAGGTTCTGCGGGGTATCGACCTGCTGGATGATGCCGTCCTTCATAACAACGATGCGGTCGCCCATGGTCATAGCCTCGGTCTGGTCATGGGTAACGTAGATGAAGGTGGTAGCCAGCTTCTTGTGCAGCTTGATGATCTCGGTGCGCATGCTGGTACGCAGCTTTGCATCCAGGTTGGACAGGGGCTCGTCCAGCAGGAAGACTGCCGGGTTACGAACCATTGCACGGCCCAGAGCAACACGCTGACGCTGGCCGCCGGACAGAGCCTTGGGCTTGCGGTCCAGCAGGTGCTCGATCTCCAGGATCTTGGCAGCCTCGTGAACGCGGCGGTCGATCTCGTCCTTCGGGGTCTTGCGCAGCTCCAGACCGAAAGCGATGTTCTTGTAAACGGTCATGTGGGGGTACAGAGCGTAGCTCTGGAACACCATGGCGATATCACGATCCTTGGGAGGAACGTCGTTGATCAGGCGGCCGCCGATGTACATTTCGCCCTTGGAGATCTCCTCCAGACCGGCGATCATGCGCAGGGTGGTGGACTTGCCGCAGCCAGAGGGGCCGACGAAGATGATGAACTCCTTATCCTGGATCTCCAGGTTGAAGTCGGTAACAGAAGGAGCAGTAGCGCCCGGATAGATCTTGTAGATGTGCTGGCAGCTAATCGAAGCCATAGGTCATTGCCTCCATTAAAATTTTTCTATGTTACGGCACCTTGACGGTGCACGCTCTCGTTGGTATTATAATAACAGATAACTTTGTGATATAAAATAGCATTTTATTGATTTGAGGTGTCAGATATTGCTTTATGATTGGACAAGCACCGCAGCCCTTGGCGTGGTGCGGGATATCCAGCCCAAAGAACCCCTGACCCTGACCGGCGAGGGGCTGTGGGTCTGCCTGGTCTCCAGCGGCAGATGCACTGCCAGCCTGACCGATGCCTCGCCCTCCCCGGCGGGCAGCGCACTGATCCTGCCGCCCCAGAGCGCGGCGGCGGGCCATCTGGTGCTGAGCCGCGCCCCGTTGACCCTGACCCCGGAAGGGGAGAGCCACCTGCTCTGCATCCAGCTGACCGGGCAGGCGGCGGTGCAGTTCCTTGCCGGGCTGACGGAGCTGCCGTTCCTGGCCCGGGGCGAGACCTGCCCCGCCGCCGCAGAGCTGCTGGGCCGCCTTGCTGCCGAGGCCGACACGCCCCGCAGCCGGGCTGCCAGCCAGCTGGCCTTTGCCCTGCTCTGTGAGCTTGCGGGGGCCGATAGCGCCGCCCCGCCCCTGCCGCCGCTGGTGGAGGCAGCCATTGAGGATATCCGCCAGAACTACGCTGGCCTGTACGGCGTGGAGGAGCTCAGTGAGCGGCTGGGGGTCTCCAAGAGCCATCTTGTCCGCACCTTTACCGCCGCCGTGGGGGTGCCCCCGGGGCGCTACCTGACCACTGTGCGGGTGGAAGCTGCCATGCGGCTGCTCCTGCACCGGGAATACACGCTGGATGTCATTGCCAGCCTGTGCGGCTTCTCAGGGGCCAACTACCTGTGCCGGGTGTTCAAAAAAGAGACCGGCCAATCCCCCGCACAGTGGCGGGCCTTGGCCGGTCAGACAGCACGGCCCCTCAGCCCGGCGGAAAGCCAGCGGGAGCAGGCACTGTATATTTAAAATGTTCAGGAGCCGGGGCAGCACCCGGCTCTTTTCCGTGGAGGTGCTCAGCCGCACACAGACTGCGGGCGCTTGAGCAGGAACACCGTCAGGGCCAGCGTGATGGCCTCGGCGGCGGGGAAGGCCGACCACACGCCGTTCATGCCGAACAGGGCGCTCAGGATCAGCGAGCAAGTGACGATGGCGGCCACGCCCCGGCTGACCGAGGTGATGGTGGCCTCGGTGGGGCGGTTGACCGCACCCAGATAGCCCGCCGCAACAATATTGCAGCCTGCAAAGAAGTAGCCCAGGAAGTAGATGCGCATACCGCTGTGGGCGTATTCGGCCATCAGTGCAGAGCTCTCGCTGTTGAAGAGGGCAACAAAGGTGTCGGTAAAGCCAAACACAGCACCGTACAACACCGCCGCCAGCGCCAGCGCAGTGCCGCAGCCCAGCAGAAGCAGCTTTTTTGCCCCGGCCATCTCATTTTTGCCGTAGCACTGGCTGATCAGCGGCTGGGCACCCTGGGCCACGCCGTTGAAGATGGCTGTTGCCACCAGCGCAAAGTTTGCCACCACGCCGTAAGCGGCCACGCCCACGTTGCCCGCCAGCCGGAGCAGCAGGAAGTTGAACACGGTGGTGGTCACGGCAGAGGAGAGCTCCCCGACAAAGCCGGAGATGCCCAGCTGGCAGCTCTGCACCAGCAGCCGGGCCGAGGGGGCCTGCCGGACAAAGGTGAGCGTGTTGCTCTTTTGAAAAAGGTGGCGGCTGCAGATGGCGATGCTGAGCACCGGCGAGATAGCGGTTGCCAACGCCGCGCCGGGCAGGCCCAGCCCCATGGGGAAGATGAAGATGTAATCGAACACCACATTGAACAGGCTTCCGCTCAGGGTGGCCACCATGGCAAGGGACGGGTCGCCGTCGTTGCGGACGAAGGCCGAGAAGATGTAGTTGCACATGAAGAAGGGCGTGAACAGCAGGAAGATGCGGGTGTAGTTCAGGCCCAGCGCCACAATGCCCGCATCGCCGCCCATGAGCTGCAGAAGCGTGCCCGGGCAGAACGCGCCCGCCAGCATGAACGGGATGGCAATCAGGCAGGCACAGAGGATGGCGTTGGAAAAAAACCGCTGCGCCCGTGCCTCGCCCTGCGCCTGCAGGATGGCGTACCGGGTGGCAGCACCCAGGCCGATCATCGAGCCGAAGGCAAAGATCAGGTTGTACATGGGCAGGCAGAGGTTCAGCAGGGTCACGCCGTCGGTGCCCGCCGCCTGGGCGATGAAATAGGTGTCGGCCAGAATATAGCACGATGTGCCGATCAGACCGAAAATATTCTGCGACACATACTTGAAGAACTGCTTTGTCAGGTTCATGGGAGCTTCCTTTCCGCGGGGAGAGTAGGGGAGTGAAACGTAAAAACGACTACTACTATATCATAAAACCTGGCATATTTCAACGAAAAAGCGAGGAAACACGCCATCATTTCCCAAACGGAACACTTCTCCCCGGGGCGATGCTGCTATCCGAAAATGTTATACAAACACTGTCGATTTTGTGTAACTTGCCAAAGATGATTTTGGGTTATTGACCAAAAAAAAAAAAGTCTTATGATTTTTGTGTAAAATGCCACATAAAAACAGAAGAATCGGCAAACCAGTCGAAAGGCTGCGACGCAAAGCTACAGGGCCTGTAATATGGCAGCCAGCTGCACTTTCTCAACCATACCGCACATGGGCATCACCTCAAGGGGCGGTAGATTCCCAAAGTACAAAACGCAGAGCGTTGTACCAGCCATTTGGCCGGTGCGGCGCTCTTTTTGCTTTGTGCGGGCATGGTTATATTTTGGGAGTAATTCATAAAAGGAGGATTTTTATGAGATTGAAACGTGTGATCAGCGCCGCCTTGGCAGTGAGCATGGCAGTTTCCATGATGCCTGCTACTGCGGTTTCGGCGTTTGCAGCGGGAACGAGCACCAATACTGCGGAGACAACCACTGTTACTGGCAAGAATAGCACCGAAAGCGAAGCAGAAACCTCTGGTTATTGTGGTGCAGAGAATCAGGAAGAGAGTGTTCAGTGGAAATACGATGAATCTACAAAGGTTCTGACTATTTTTGGCAATGGCCCAATGGCAGATTATGAGGGAATTGCTGATACGGATGTTGGCACAGACAATGATCTGCGTCCATGGAAACCCTATCTCAACCAGATTACAGAGGTACATATTGAGGAAGGCGTTACTGCGATTGGCAATAGTGCATTCCGTGGGATGAAGGCTTTGAAAAAAGCTAATATTCCTGCCAGCATTCAGCATTTGGGCGATTACATCTTTCGCTATGATGAAGCATTGGAAGAAGTAATCTGGGCAGAAGGATTTGAAGCGGCTGAAACTACTGACGTGGATTCAAACCAGAATGTATATACAGGAAAATATTTGCCTACAAGTATGTTCGATTTCTGCTCTGAACTGGGCAAGGACAAGGAACTGACTGAATGGCTTCCCAAGAGCTTTGAAGGTGTTGGCTGTGCGGCAGTTCGAGGAACACAGTTTACAGTTGATTTTGATAACTGGAGCAATCTGAAATATATTGGTGCGTATGCTTTTTCAATGATGCGGAATCTGGAAAGCTTTACTGTTACAGATGACATCGAGTTTGGATTAAGAAAAAACCCACAGGTTCCGGATGGGACTTCTAATGCACTTCAAGGTTCTGGTTTGAAAAAAATGATTGTTAGGACCGAAAAACTTCCCTATGCAATTGTGCGGGGTTGTGAGAAATTGAGTGTGATTGATTTGGGAAGCAACCCTACAATCATTGGAGATTCTGAATTCGCAGGGACTGCTATTGAGAAAATTGACATTCCGAAGAGTGTGACAAAAGTTGATGCATGGGCGTTTGCAAATTGTCAGAATTTGAAGAGAGTGACCTTCTACGGTGAAACCGCATTGCATCATGTTCCTTTCCCAGCATGTGGCATTGAAACCTTTATTATTGAAGAAGGCGCAAAAATTACTAGCGATGATTCTAATCCCTTCCGAGAACAACCGACAGGTTCTTATCCGGCTGTAACCTCTTTGAAGAACGTGGAAATTCTTGGCACATTGAATACTAGTCGGACAGATATGACGACAGAAACTCTTTGGAAAAATATGTTCTCTCCTAGTGAACAACTCAAAGAAGTTACTGTGAGCGATGCAAACCTGCAATATGTAAAAGCTGAGACTTTCCCGAAGATGGAAAATCTGAAAGTGGTTGGCGATGATGCAACGTTTGAAGCATCGCTTGCGGGATGCACCAACCTGAAAACCGTTGACCTGACCGGCTGCAAAAAGATTGCCAGCTATGCAGCTGGCTGCTTTGGTGATGGTATGAATGATTCTACTGTCATCTATGTCAATGATGCAAGTGCAATTCCGGGGAGTGACACTGGCATTTCGAATCGTCACGGTATCGTTATGGTTGTTAAGGGCGGTACAGTCAATACGGATAAGACCGGTTTTGACAGTGTAACCAAGGCTGGATGTACCGCAAAATGGTATGAGGACGCTAATTGCCAGATTGAAACCAAGGATACTACCCCCGTAACTGGTAAAACCTATTACGCCAAGTGGAAAGTCATCCCCGTTGCCGCAACGATGACTGCAACCACTTCCAAGAGCGCCTATCTGGTCAATACCCCGGTTGATGTGAACATTACCGTTAACCCGGGCACCTATGGGGCAGAGATTCACAAAGGTAAAGTTGCTCTGACCTACGGCGACGAAGTAGAGAAGGTGGAGCTGGACGGCAAGGAACTGACCGAGAAAGAATACACTGTTCAGGAGCTGGCTCAGATGATGAAACTGACTTCCCGAAGCAGTAATATCAAAGCAACCCTGAATGTGACCTACAAAAAAGTCGGCAAGTTTGATTTTAACGTTGCCCTGAAGGACGCAAATGGTGCCCAGATTTGTGCTGATGGCACTCAGGTCGTTGTTGCCGAAAAGGCCGCCGAACTGACCCCTGCAACCGAGCTCTACACCCTGACCGTTAAGAATGCTGATGTTACCATTAAGAATGGTGACGAAGAGATCAAGGCTGAGAAGAACGACAAGGGCGAGCTGATCGCCAAAGTGCCCGAAAAGGCTGACGTGACCGTGACCTACACCAGCCAGAGCGATGCCGTTGCATTTGACCAGTGGACTATTACCACCGATGAAACGCTGGATGTGGATGTCAAGAACAACCCCCTGAAGTTCCAGATGCCTGCCGGTGGCGTGACCATCGAAGCCATGACGAAGGATGCCTCCATTGAGGAGGACGAGCCCAACATTCTGGGCACCGCCGCAGTAGTCGGCACTGCCGCTGCTGGCACCGCCATTCTGGCATGGCAGGGCTACCAGCTGGGCACGGAGCTGTACCTGAAAACCGCTCTGCCCGCCGGTACTGCCATCCCCACAAACCGTGCCGAGCTGGCCCTGCTGGTGTGGAACCATGCCGGTAAGCCCGCACCCGCCGCAGTTCTGCCCGCCGATGCCACCGATACCCAGAAGGCCATTGCCTGGGCTGTGGAGAACGATTTGCTCAAGGCCGCAAAGGACAACGGCGAGACCTATGTGGATACCGATTCCGTGAGCCGTGTTGAAGTGATCCGCGTGTGGAATAAGGCACAGGAAAAGTAAACCCCACCGTCATCCCTTCGGGATGCCACCGCCCCTAATAGGGGCGGCCTTGGCAAAAAGGTGAAACTATCCGCCATGCCAAGGGCCCCCCTATTAGCGGGGGCTGTCGCTGAAAGCGACTGGGGGGTTGCCCCCACAACCGAACCATTCTCTATTCCCAAATAACCTGTGGAAGCGCCCTGCCGGGGAACCGGTGGGGCGCTTCTGCATAGGGGCGGGAGCCGAAACCGCCGCTTTTTCCGCTCTAGCGCCGTGGTTTTTATTGACAAGCTCCCGGCTTGCTATTATAATAGAACAGTCATAATAGCATTCGTGCGCGGCTTTGCGGCTGCGTCAATCCAATAGACAAGGAGAAGATCCAAAATGGCACAAGAAATCAAGATGTCCGCTTCCGGCCTGAAGGCGATGCAGGACGAACTGGAATACCTCAAGACGGTCCGCCGCAAGGAGCTGGCCGAGGAGATCAAGGAAGCCCGCAGCCACGGCGACCTTTCTGAGAACAGCGAGTACGATGAAGCCAAGAACACCCAGGGTCTGGTGGAGAACCGCATCACCGAGCTGGAGCAGATGGTCAAGAACGCTGTGATCATCGACGAGAGCGAGCTGAGCGTGGACAGCGTTGCTGTTGGCACCCACGTTTCCATCAAGATGATCGGCGATGATGAGGCCGAGGAGTACGATATCGTTGGCCGCACCGAGGCTGACCCCATCAACGGCAAGATCAGCGACGAGAGCCCCGTGGGCCACGCTCTGCTGGGCAAGGCCGTGGGCGAGAAGGCTGAGGTCCTGCTGCCCTCCGGCCAGACCGTCGAGTACGAAGTGCTGGCCATCACCCACGCCGCAAACTGAGCCTGAACGGGAGGAAACCATGGAAGAGCAAAAGAGAAACCCCGCTCAGGGCCTGTCTGAGAGCGAGCAGGTGCAGGTGCGCCGCCAGAAGCTGGCCGACCTGCAGGCTGCCGGAAACGACCCCTTCACCCTGACCAAGTTCCCGCAGGACGCATACTCTGCCGACCTGAAGGAAGAGTTCAAGGAGCTGCCCAACGAGACCGACAGCGGCAAGCAGGTCGCGCTGGCTGGCCGTATGATGTCCAAGCGCGTGATGGGCAAGGCAAGCTTTGCCCACCTGCGCGATGACAAGGGCGATATCCAGCTGTATGTCCGCCGCGACGAGCTGGGCGAGGAGGCCTATGCCGCCTTCAAGAAGCTGGACGTGGGCGATATCATCGGTGTCAAGGGCGAGGTGTTCCGCACCAAGACCGGCGAGCTGAGTGTCCGTGCCACCGAGCTGACCCTGCTGGCCAAGAGCCTGCGCCCCCTGCCCGAGAAGTTCCACGGCCTGACCGATACTGAGATGCGTTACCGTCAGCGCTATGTGGACCTGATCGCCAACCCCGAGGTGAAGGATACCTTCGTCAAGCGCAGCCAGATCCTGAAGGAGATCCGCGCTTATCTGGACGAGAAGGGCTTCCTGGAGGTGGATACCCCCATCCTGACCCCCTTTGAGATCGGTGCCTCCGCCCGCCCCTTCTACACCCACCACAACAGCCTGAACATGGATATGGTGCTGCGCATTGAGACCGAACTGTACCTCAAGCGCCTGATCGTGGGCGGCATGGACCGCGTGTACGAGGTTGGCCGCATCTTCCGCAATGAAGGCATGGACCCCAAGCACAACCCCGAGTTCACCAGCATCGAGCTGTATCAGGCCTTTACCGATTTCCACGGCATGATGGATCTGGTGGAGGAGCTGTACAAGCGCCTGGCCCTCAAGATCTGCGGCAGCATGGTCATTCCCTATCAGGGCAAGCAGATCGATATGGGCCACTGGGAGCGCCTGACCATGGTGGAGGCTGTCAAGAAGTATTCCGGTGTGGACTTCAACGACTGGAAGTCCGACGAGGATGCCATTGCCTCTGCCAAGGAGCATCATGTGGAGCTGCCCGAGGTCCCCACCAAGGGTGCCATTCTGGCCGAGTTCTTCGATGCCTTTGTTGAGGACAAGCTGATCCAGCCCACCTTCATTTATGATTACCCCGTGGAGATCAGCCCGCTGGCCAAGCGCAAGCCGGAGGATCCCGCCTTTACCGAGCGCTTTGAGTACTTTATCGACTGCACCGAGTACGGCAACGCCTTCAGCGAGCTGAACGACCCCATCGACCAGAAGGGCCGCTTTGAGCGTCAGGTCGCCGAGCGCAAGGCCATTGAGCCCGACTGCAAGGCTCAGGTGGATTACGACTACGTCAACGCTCTGGAGTACGGTCTGCCCCCCACGGGCGGCCTGGGCTTCGGCGTGGACCGCCTGGTCATGCTGCTCACCGACAGCGCCTCCATCCGCGATGTTCTGCTGTTCCCCACGATGCGCCCGGAATCTAACTAAGCTACGTGGTAATCCTTGTGTCTCCGACAGTCCGCACGAACTGAAAATCCGACCCTGAATGTACCAAAAACCTGAATGTTCAGACGGATTTCTTAGGGGCTTGTCGGAGAAGGCAAAAATCCCAAACGGAGCGTGACGGATTTTCGCCAGTTCCACATCCAGCAGAAAACTGTAAACGAGAAAACAGTCAAGAGGACATTTCACCATCGGCAAAAGCCGAAAGTGGAGTGTCCTTTTTCTATATCCTGATAATGCAAGTATACCACATAACCTTGACAAAGGAGAAGAATACCATGGCACATAAGCGAAACTCGGTTGAGGTTCCTGAACTGGAAAAACTGCTGGCTGGAAAGAAAAAGAAATACGTTCGCTACGAGGAAGGGGCAGTCCTCTACTCGATGGGCAAAAACTCTTTCCGACAAGTCGCACAGGATGCTCACGCTGTCGTCCGGTTGAAACGCATTGCACTGGTGAACGTAGAAGTGCTGGACGAATATCTGGAATCCTTTCGTGAATAATTGAATTAGTTTTACATAGCGCACTTTCAGTTTCCACAAAATTGAAGGTGCGTTTTTTCTTTTGCAAAAATCAGACAAGGAGGTTTTGCACATGATCACACACTCACAGTTGAAAATCCGAGGCCACACCAAATGATGCTCGACTACTTCTATGGGCAGTCAGGTGAACTGTTCGCCTACTTCCGCATACCGAAAGCACTCTTTCAGGACAGCCGTTTCCGGCAACTCTCTACGGATGCCCGGACACTGTACGGCATCCTGCTCGATCGTATGAGTCTGTCTGCAAAGAATAGCTGGGTGGATGAACATGGGCGTGTGTATATCATCTACACCGTCCGGGAGGTGCAGGAATCTCTCTGCTGTGCCGAGCACAAGGCGGTCAAGTTGTTCCGGGAGCTAGAACAGGCAGACCTCATCGAACGCAAACGGCGTGGGCTGGGCAGACCCAGCTTGATCTACGTCAAGAACTTTTCATCTGGACTGCCAAAAGCGCAAATACAGAATTGTGCAAACAGCAATTCTTGTGCTGCCGAAAGTACAGTTCAGGTGCGGCCAAAATCGCAATCTAATAAGACTGATAAGAATAAAACAGAGAAGAACCATCCTTTCCTCCCGGATGAAACGGACAGGCTGACCCAGCGAGAACAGCTTGAAGATTATTTTTATCAGGCATTGGAGGTCGAACTGCTGCTCCGGCTCTGCCCGGATGATGAGGACGCCATTTATCAAATCGTGGACTTGCTTGTGGACACTTGCTCCACCAAACGCAAGATGTTGAGGATTGCCGGGGATGATAAGCCTGTCGAAGTAGTGCGCAGTCGGTTGAAAAAGCTGAACGCAGACCATATCCGCTTCGTGCTGGGCTGTCTGGCAGAGAACACTTCCCCTGTGCGGAACATGAAGCAATATCTGCTGGCGGCATTATTCAATGCGCCTACGACCATGAATCTCTACTATCAGAACAAAACGAACCACGACTTTGCGCGTGGCTCTCCGGGGAGGTGATATTATCGCAAAGAAAGCAACCACAATCGCCATCGTCAACCAAAAAGGCGGCACGGCCAAAACCACCACCTGTGAAAATTTGGGCATCGGTCTGGCTATGGAGGGGAAGAAAGTTC
The DNA here is from genome assembly GCF_029076575.1 of Faecalibacterium sp. DFI.5.82. Lineage (NCBI taxonomy): Bacteria > Bacillati > Bacillota > Clostridia > Eubacteriales > Oscillospiraceae > Faecalibacterium > Faecalibacterium sp. DFI.5.82. The sequence goes on along the minus strand of NZ_JARFIS010000003.1, from coordinate 153,569 downwards.
TGCTGGTGGATGTTGACCCGCAGGGCTCACTCACCATCAGTATGGGCTGGCAGCAGCCGGATGAACTGCCCACTACGCTATCCACTCTCATGCAGAAAGCTATGAATGACCAGCCCATCCAGCCCGGTGAGGGCATCCTGCACCATGCGGAGGGTGTTGACCTTATCCCGGCCAACATTGAGCTGGCGGGAATGGAAGTTGCCCTTGTCAACAGTATGAACCGGGAAAAGATGCTAAAGCAGGTGTTGGACAGTGCCAAACGCGAGTACGATTATATTCTACTGGACTGTACTCCTTCGCTGGGAATGCTCACCGTCAATGCGCTGGCTGCGGCAGATACCACGTTGATTCCGATGCAAGCGCAGTACCTCTCTGCCAAAGGACTGGAACAGCTCTTGCAGACGATTGGAAAAGTGCGGCGGCAGATAAACCCAAAATTAAAAATCGAGGGTATTTTGCTCACCATGACGGACAGCCGCACCACCTATGGAAAGCAGATCGACAATCTAATCCGGCAAGGCTATGGCCGGAAGATCAATGTATTCGAGCAGACGATTCCCCGGTCTGTCCGTGCCGCTGAAATCAGTGCGGCAGGAAAAAGCATTTTTGCCTATGACCCAAAAGGAAAAGTGGCAGAAGCCTACAAATCTCTGACGAAGGAGGTGCTGGCCGATGCCGATAGACAGCGGAAACTTAGCTCTGAAAGGGCTAGATGAACTTTTCTCTACGGAGGAAAAGCGACAGGAAGAGCAGAGCGAACAGGTGCAACAGATTCCCATTGATGAGCTGCATCCGTTCACCAACCATCCTTTCAAAGTCGTGGACGATGAAGCCATGACCCGGACGGTGGAAAGCATTGCCCAGTTTGGTGTGCTGGCACCGCTTATCGCAAGACCGCGTCCGGATGGTGACGGATATGAGATTATCTCTGGCCACCGCCGCCAGTTCGCTGCAAAGATGGCTGGTCTGGAAACGCTGCCCGTCATTGTGCGTGACATGGATGATGATGCTGCTACGATTTTGATGGTTGATTCCAACTTGCAGCGAGAACACATCTCACCCAGCGAAAGAGCGTTCGCATACAAAATGAAGCTGGATGCTCTAAAAAATCAAGGTGCTAGGTCAGATTTAACTTCCCGACAAGTTGTCGGGAAGTTGGAAGCTGCTGACGTGATAGGAAAAACCACCGATGAAAGCGGCAGACAAGTACAGCGGTATGTCCGACTTACGAACCTTATTCCTGAACTGCTCAATATGGTGGACGAAAAAATGATTTCATTCAATCCTGCCGTAGAGCTGTCTTACCTCTCGCCTGAGCAACAGCAGGAAATGATAAAGGCGATGGACGATACCCAAAACGCACCTTCCGTTTCACAGGCAAAGCGCATCAAAGAACTGGCACAGATAGGTCAATTCACCTCTGATGCCGTTGTTGCCATTATGGGAGAAGAAAAGAAAGGCGAACTGGATACAGTAACTATCAAAAACGACATCCTGCGCAAATACTTTCCGCGCAGTTACACGCCCCGGCAAATGGAAGAAAAAATCATACAGCTTTTGGATGCGTGGCAGAAAAAACGTCAGCGTGGCAACGAGCGTTGACGGCGTATACGCCGAGAAGACCCGCTTGGGTCTTTTATTTTTGCAAAAATTTTGGAGACTAACTATTAAAAGTCAAGCCCCAAAATGAAAAAATCCGTCTGCCGACCGCTGCCCCTGACAAACAGCATTCAAATGCCATAATCAATGCAGCGAGGGCGACGGAGAGAATAGCAAAGCAAGCCCGGCCAACCCTCGCAGAAACAGAATAGCATTTGAATGCTTCGGTTTGTCAAGGGTTCGCTGCGCCAGCTAAGTTGTTCTTGGATTTGGCTCAGGCTCTGGAGAGAATCAGGCAGCTACAAGATATGCTTTGCCAGATTTCTGCAAGGCATAGATTAGCCGCACAAGTTTCTTCGTGGCATGGGATAAGGCAACATTGTAGTGCTTTCCTTCAGCACGTTTCTTGGCAAGATATTCAGCAAAGACGGGATTCCAGTGGCAGACGTACTTGGTTGCGTTGTAGAGGGCATATCGCAAATAACGAGAACCACGCTTCTCCATGTGAGCGTAACAGTTTGTAAGTTTTCCGGACTGGTATGTAGATGGAGAGCAGCCAGCGTAAGCAAGGATTTTGTCAGGAGATTCAAAGTTGGAAAAATCACCGATTTCAGCAAGAATCATGGCTGCTGACTGGATACCGACACCGGGAATAGAAAGAATCGGTGGATTCAGTTCATCCATGATTTTCTGAATAGAAACTTCAATTTCATCAATCTCGGAGGTGAGTTCCCGAATGAGTTTAATGGTATGCTTCAGTTCCAGAAATTTAGCAGGCATAACGGAACCAATGGAAGTTCTGGCAGCATCTCGAATCTGGATAGCCTTATCTTTGCCATAACGACCCTTGGATGCTGTCGCAAGAAGGTTTGTCAGCTTGGTGAGATGAATTTCTGAAATCTGTTTTGCACCGGGATATTCACTGAGGAGCGCATAAACCGAAGCAATATGGAGAGAGGGAACGAGCTTCTCCAGTTCTGGAAACAGAATCGTGACCAGTCTGGACACTGACTGCTTCAGCTTGGCTCTTTCACGAACCTTATCGAATCGGTATCTTGTTAGTGACTTTAACTCTTCGTTATGGTATGCTGTATCCGTGTAGGACTTGAGGTCTACATCGGACAATAGCATAGTTGCAATCGTTCTTGCATCCACACGATCGGTTTTGGTTTTGCGAAGGCTGAGACTTTTTCGGTACAGGTTGGTGTGCAAAGGATTCATGACATAGACGGCCAGGTCATTGTCAAGAAGAAATCCAAGAATGTTGTAGCTGTAATGTCCGGTAGCCTCAAGTCCTACTTTTATTTTGTCTGACTTTTTGGTACAGTCTCGAATCGTCTGAAGCAGCTGCTTGAAGCCATCCATGTTATTGGGGATGGTAATGCAGTCGGCACGAATCGTTCCGTCCGAGTCGAGAATACAGCAGTCGTGCTTATCCTTGGCAACGTCAATTCCAACACAAACCATTTTGATACCTCCGGCGTATTTATTTCGATGCTGTTCAGGACCACAGACTTCTTTGCTCTTGTAACCTCGTTCTAAATAAACCGTCTGGCGGTATCTAACTGATTAACATTTCAACAAAGAAGCTGTGGTTGGAGCCTCCCAAAAACCGTCTTTGCGGTAGTAACGCCTCACCAATCCACAGCACCCTGAAACTATTGTAGCATTCCGCTGGAGAGCGGTCTATAAATACTACTATTTTATTATACGAGGTAACGCCTATGAACAATACGATTGATTTCAATACCGCAAAGACTATCGACACCATGAGCAAGAAAATCGACCACATCGACGATACTGTGTCCGGCTTCTTCTCTTTCATGCACATGGTCATGCAGAACGAACTTGGCAATGCAGAGCCGTACTTTGCGGCAGTTTCTCCCGTTCTGGATTTGACCGTGATCCGGCCTGACGATGCACCGCATATCCTGCCCTGCTTCGATGAAGCAGATGAGGGCATCGGCATTTCCGAAGATGAACCGCTTGGCTTCCGCTACAACCCCAAGCAGGTCATTAAGCTGATGGGCAAGCGGTATCTGATTGGCCCGGTGATTTTCCATCGCTTCGATGATGATGGGGATTTTGCATCCCTAACGATGAGCGATATGTACACCATCCAGAAATATCTGGAAAGCAACAGTGTCACTCTGATGATCGACCGCGACAAGCTGACTTGCATCTGCATCGACTGAGGTACACATGAAGAAGTTTGATGTAGAAATCACAGAAACACTCCAGCGCACGGTTTCTGTCGAAGCTGTTTCACAGGAAGAAGCAGAGAAAATCGTCACGGAAGCGTGGAACAATGAGGACTATGTTCTCGATTCCACGGATTTTGTCAGTGTCGATTTCAAAACCGTGGGGGAGCAAGAACTTTCCGAGAACAGAAAAATGGAGATTCTTTTGGTTCAGCCCGGTATGTATCCGCAGAAAGTCACCATCGGCACAGAGCTGAAAGATTTTCAGGATGCAGTCGGTGGCACCATTGCGGCAAGCTATCCTTTCGATGATCCGGTTGCTATCGTGTATAACGATGAGGGCAAGCTGACTGGGTTACCCTTGAATCGCGCCATGCGTGATGAGCAGGGTCAAATGTATGATGCCGTTGCCGGAACCTTTCTGGTGGTGGGGTTGGGAGAGGAGGATTTTGCATCACTTTCCCCGGAGCTGGCACAGAAGTACGAGAAGCAATTTCACCAGCCGGAAACTTTTTTGAAATTGGGGAATCGCCTGTTGGTGATTCCTGTCCCGGACGATGCTGTGAAGTCTGCCGAGAATAAAGTCGTGAGCAAGCCACCAGCGGAACATGACCGTTAAATCTAAACTTCTGCACGGGGGGTGGTAAAATGCAGGAAGAAGTCGAGCAGAAAACATTCAACATCGTGGTGTCTACTACAAAGTTGACCGCCCGGACAATTCTTAATGCCGGAAAAGCTGCCATTCAACAGCAGCAAGCGAAGATGGCTGGCGGCAAACAGAGCGTCCGAATGCTACTGCGGCAGAATCGTGGTGTTTCCAGTGTGGAAATCGACAAAACAAATATCCGTGGGTTTGAACGGTATGCAAAAAAATATGGCATTGACTATGCTATTCGCAAGGACAACTCTGAAATGCCGCCCCGGTATCTGGTCTTTTTCAAAGCCCCAGATGTGGAGGCATTTAATGCGGCTTTCAAAGAATATTCCGTATCCCTTCTGAGTAAAACCAAGCGACCCTCTGTACTGGAAAAGCTGCATGAGCTGGTGCAAGCCGCAGCAGAACTTCCCGGCAGGGTGCGCCGTAAGGAACAGGAGCGTGGGCTGTGACAACAAAAAAGCTAATGAAGCTGCTTGCGCTGTATCTTCCCTATATCCTGCTTGGACTGGTGGCAACAAACTTCGGTGAAGCATGGCGGCTGGCCGAGGGCAAAGAACTGGGCGATAAAATTATGGCGATGATGGGAACTATTCCGCTGGCCTTTGCAAACCCTCTGCCCAGTCTGCATCCGCTGGATTTGCTTATTGGCTTTTCCTGCGGCGCAGGGTTACGGCTCGCCGTATATTTGCGGAGCAAAAATGCAAAGAAGTACCGTCATGGAATGGAGTACGGCTCTGCACGATGGGGCACCGCCAAGGATATTGAGCCTTTTCAGGCTCCCAAGTTTGCCGATAACATCATCCTGACAAAAACGGAACGTCTGATGATGAGCAATCGCCCACCTGACCCCAAGAACGCCCGAAACAAAAATGTGTTGGTAGTCGGTGGCTCTGGCAGCGGTAAGACGCGCTTTTGGCTGAAACCGAATCTCCTGCAATGCCACAGCTCCTATGTGGTCACTGACCCGAACGGAACAATTACTTTGGAGAGAAAGTCCATATACAATTTTGCAGCATTTGAATCGTACTGATGATATTGCATATAGTCCATTTGCCACTTGCTGTATTTGCTCGGATCAAGAATAATGTTTAGCGGGAACACGTTCTGAGCGTATTCCTGAGATGCCGACGAAAGATCCAGCTCAACCTTTCGACCAAAATCTGAAGTTATTTTCCGATCCTTAGGAACCGAAATAATCGAATCCACCCGGTCAATCGTGCTGTTAACAGCTTTGGCCATATCAATATAGTAAAAGCGTTCTATTTCTTGCCCTTTGTCTGTTCTTGTTCTAACTGCCTTCTCACTAAAAAGTGAAGAATAGACAGATGTCAGTCTTTGTTGTCCATCCAGAATAAGTTCATCCGGTATCACCTTGTCTGCAGAAGGCGCCCCTTCAACAACTCGTGATTTGAAGTGAATACTCTCATTACCGTATTCCAGAAACATTGCTGCACCGACAGGATATCCATTTGTGATACTTGCAATCAGAGCTTTTATCCTACTATCGTCCCATACCCAGCCTCTTTGAAAATCAGGAAGTTGCGTTTTTCCTGTATGGATTGTGGCCATCAGGTCTGTGATTTTTCTATCATTCGTTTTCATAGAGCACGCCTTTCTTCACTCCACACCAAGTGCTTTAAACACCGCATCCTCTGCGCTGCTGTAGAAGATCAGATTGAAGCTACCCACCAATTCCGGTGGAACAGTCCCCAGATCAACGGCACTTGAAATCGGCAGCAGAACCTTCTTTGCACCGCTATCGAGGCAGACCTGCAGGCTGTTTGCAAGCTCATCTACCTTCAAGATTGTTCCACTGATGCTGATCTCGCCCAGAACTGCAAGGGTACTGACCGTGGGACGACCAAGGGCAATGCTGCACAATGCAATCAAGGTGGGCAGTGCCAGCTTTCCTGTCATACCGATGCCCTGAAGATCCTGATAGTTGATGATGTAGTCCTTAGATGCCGTGCTGATGCCACCGCTGATGCGGTTTCCATTTGCTTTCAGGAAGTTAAAGGCTGTGTTGGTGGATTCTCTGCAATCACGGTCACTGCCAAGACCGGTGCGCTCAAACTTTCCGCTGCCCGGCAACATCTGACTTTCCAACCGGAATACACCGATCATGCCGCTTTTTCCACGCGAAACAGTGTAGATCTGTCCCGGATTGCACATTCCATCCGGAATCAGCTTGCCGCCGCCCTGTTCGGGAACCGACACAAACTTTTCTTCAAAGGTATCCAGATCAATGTAGCTGAAATTCACATCGTAGAACTCCATACCACCCAGCTTTTTCAGTTGCTCTTTCACTCGACGGCGCATTTCCAGCGCAAAGACAAGGATTTCCTCCAGTTGCTCTTTGGTAAACTCACCGTCCGGGTACAGCAGCTTTACATAGCCGCCTACGATCTTACGCACTGCGATCGTATCACGCTGATTCAGATTTTTACCAAGGCGGAAATACTTATCTAGTGCATCGCCGTACTGCTCCTTACGCAGTTCCCGGATAAACTCAGCAAGATAATCCGTGATGAAGCCGTAGTCGTTGGTGAAATGCTCCGGGCGGAATTTTGGGATCTCCCAGCCGGGAATGTAACAATGCAAGCGATCCAAAAATGCAGTGTCTGTTCCCATTTCAGGCGGGAACGGGTCAAACAGGCTGGAGGTTTTTAGCAGCACATCCACACTCTGGTTAATATTTCCCACAAAGACCATCGAGGCCGAGGCTGCCTTTTCCTCTTTGCCGCGGGCAAAGGAGCCGGAAGCCATATAGTCCTTCATGATCTGGATGCCGTCTTTGTCCTTAAACTTGATACCAGCAACCTCATCAAAAGCCACACAGTCCCACAGACCCACTAAACCAACGGTCTTTCGTCCCATGTTATAGAATAGGTTTGCCACAGTCGTCTGTCCACCGGATACCAGAATGCTGTTGGGGCTGATTTCCTTATAGATATGGGACTTACCGGTGCTGCGAGGTCCAAGCTCGCAGAGGTTGAAGTTGTTCTCCACCAGCGGCAACATACGAGCCAAAAGGAGCCATTTCTCCCGCTGGTTCAACTGCTCCGGCTCATAACCGCAAGAACGCAGCATTACATCCATCCACTCGTCCTGCGTGAAGGCTTTACGCCCGGTGCGTACTTCCTCAATATCGATATGAGGCATCTGGATGGGGGTCAGCTTGCGGATGCTGATAGGCGAAACATCCTTCTGCTTTTTCTGCCGGGGTTCGCTATCAAAGTCCTCTATTCCAAAGCTGCTGTCACCTTCGGATTCATATTCCAGTTGAACGATGCACCAGATGCCGCCGCAGAGCAAACGGTCATATTTTTCCGGGTAGTCGTCCGTAATGGGCACATTGGAGAGTCCCAGATTGGAAAACTCCGCAAAGAAGCAGTCTTTCTTGATATCCAGATGCACAGTCACCATATCAATAATGGTGTGGCTGCCGTTCCGGCGCAACTGAGAAAGCACCTTCTGCGCCTCATCCGGGCGCACAAAGTTATCTGCCAGAATATGCTTTACGTTCTGCACGCCCTGCTCGATGATCTCCTCATCGTCCGAGCTGCAATACTGCCCCAGCAGAAACTCCAGCACATAGACCGGTACGTTGGCACCTTCCTTGATCTTTTTGGTCAGATCCTTGCGGACGATACGACCATCAAAGTTTTCCCGCAGTTTCCGGCGCAGTTCTTCCCGGTTTCCCTCTGCTGCCTGATCCATCATTAGCATACGGTGTACCCGCCTTCCTTTTTGTTAGAATCCAAAGCCAAAATCGTCTGCAAAGGCAATATCCATCATCACCGGATGCCGCCACTGTTCCAGACCTGTATCCTCATCGTAGACCACAAGATAATACTGCTTATCCTTGTCGTACTTCTTGTTCTTAAAGGTAAAACGCAGCCGGAAAATGCGCTTTTGTGCGCTGAGCTCCCGGTTGTCTGCCACATAGGTGTTTTCGTTGGAGATCTTCTCGTTGTCCTCCGAGATAAAGAACACCCGGTACTTTGCCGGTTTCACAGTATCGCTGACGGCTTCCGACTGGACAAAATCCATGGAGGTGATCAGATTCGTGATCTTGTGGAGAATGCTGACCAGTGCGATCTCTGCATTCTTGGTCTCCTGATGTCCACGCTCCATTTTGATATCCAGCACTGGCACCAGCATCTCCTGCGGCGAGGAGCCGCCGTGGACGTAGTTGGCACCGCCGCCAGCAACCTTGAACACGTTGCTGCTGACCGGGTAGGAAACCACCTTGGCATCCTGATTGCCCAGTACTGCGCCCATGCTCATGTGCCCGATGCCGTCATCCTGAAGCGGAGCAGCGGACACCACAAAGCGGCGGTTGACAAAAGCATTTTCCATGCTCTTGCCTGCGATTTTCTCGCTCTCGGACAGCTTATCCCGCTTATAGATAAAGCCGTGGTCTGCCGTTACGATAAAGTGATGGGTGTTTCCGCTGCCATTGATGCGGCGGATCAGATCCATGATCTCCTGCACGGCTTCCTCACAGGCGTTGAACACCTCATCCTCGGTGTTGGGCTTGTCGCCACGGGCATCGATCTGATTGTGGTACACGTAGATGACCTGCCGCTTGGTAAGGACATCCCGCAGGTCTGCCACCTTCATGCTCTTGATCACGTCAAACTGGATGCAGACACTGTCCGGCACATAGCTTTGCAGCACCTGCTGACGCCCTGCCAGCGTATCGCAGAGGGTGCCATCCACCAGAACCTGAAAGTCATCGGTCATTTCCAGCGTGCGGTGCGGGAGAAGCGCAGCCATGCCCAGCCGGGTGTAGGAGGGCAGCACACCCAACTGCACGTTCAACTGCGCCGAGCACTTGGGGTCATCCTGCATCCGGGCAAAAAGCTCCTGCCCTACCTCATACCGCATAGCATCGGAGATAATGACCACGGTACGCTCCTTGGCGTAGCGCAGGTTGGCGTTGTAGAAATCCCGCTGCAAGGGCAGCACTGCCAGAGCTTCCTCCTTCTGGAGAGCCTCGTTCCATGCCGGGAGAAGAGTGTCAAGATATTCGTTGGTGTAGATGTTCTCCACCAGCTCCCGCAGCGGCTCAAAAGTTTCGGTGTTTTCCAGCTTGTCGTAATAGAAGTAGAACTTCCGGTACTGCTGGTCTATCTGATGATCTGCGGACAGATACCGGTCCACAATGGCTTTGAAGCCCTCGGCGCTGCGGTAGTTTGCCGCCTGCACCATGCAGTAGGCACTTTGCAGCAACTGGTAGGTCTTGTCGGTCTTTCTGCCAAAGTGCATCTTGGCACGCTTTTCGCACACCTCCGGGATGGTCAGCTCGTTGAGCTTTGCCCCGGTATCCTCGGCAAGAAGCCGCCCCATCAGCCACTTGACCAGTACCTGATCCACTGCAAGGAAGGTATCGCACTCCACCAGATCATCGGCACGGCAGCCGGAGAACGCCTGATAGACGTTCAGCCCCTTTGCCACATGATCCGAAAGTTCATCGTACTTATCCCGGTAGAGGACGCTGTTCATCAGGCTGTCGAGGAAGGCAATGATGTTGCCTGCCTTGTAGGACACAAAGGACTTCCACGCCGCAGGCAGCTCCGCCTGCACATAGCGGGCGGTATAGGTGACGAAAAGAGTCACCAGCAGCCGTTCCAGCGTAGGCTTTACGTCCGTATAGCCAAAATGCTGCTCGCACAGCCGCCAGAAGGACGGCAGCAGGTCGTACTGTTCAAACTGCTGCAGGTAAGCATTCTCCGCAAGACTACCCTCGGTGAGCACGACACGCACCACCTCCTCAAAGGAGCAGGTGCGTGCTTTGCAGATGGCGCTGAGCAGCCCGGTGAGGATGTTCTCCTCGTTGAAATTCTCGATCTCCAGATCGTAGAATCGCTGGGTGCGCTTTTTATCGGCAAAGAACTTGATGTGCTTTTCGAGGATAGGCTTATACTTTTCCTCAATGCCAAGGTCTACCGACAGCAGTGAGGCACGGTCGGCAAAGAACCGCCGGGAGTACAGCAGGGTGTCCTCCAAGTGGTTTTCCCGCACATCGGGCTTGGGGAACGGGGCGTAGACAAGGTAATTGGTGGTGGTGTCCACCCGTTCCAGAAAGTATTTGGTATAGAACTGGTTATCGGGCTGGAGGCGGTAGATCTTTGCATTTTCCAGTTCCACGTTTTCCAGATCCTCGGCAAAGTCTGCCTTGTCATCGTACCAGAACACCAGTTTGCGGGTATCGCCGGTAAACTCTGCATTCAGACGGTCTATGATTTGTTTTAGGTTTAATTCGGCCATACGGTTGTCCTTTTTATGTAAATAATTCACTTATCAAATAATCAAATGCTTTTCTCTGGCTTTGACCTCGTTGATTACCAGAATCGGTCTAACCTTCCAAATTCTCGACTCGGGATTCATTTTCATCTGAAGTGCTTCCTGAATTTCATGGTCGGGACTCCACCCTTTACCTTTGGTGTTTACAACCAGCACAGGCTTGATTTCTGCCACATGCAATCCCTTTTCACGCATCAACTCAGAAAGCGAGTCCTGCGGCTGACGATTTAGCAAAACGCTTCCATATAACTCCAGCGTGTGCCGCATTTTCGTGGTAATTTCCGTGATGAAATCCTGAAAGTTTTTGAGTTGCTTTTCCTTTTCACCTTCTGGATATCCTTCCCTTACTGCTCGTGGGCAAGATTCTTTGGCTTCAACCAAAAAGAGCTTATCATCTCTCAATAGAATAAATTCACAGCAGGAAACTCCATGTGTTTTTATCAACTTATACTGTGAACTTTCCTCGATATGGAAAACATTAGACTCCTCGAACTCTCCAAATTCCATGTGAGATTCTGTAATTTTCATCGTTACAATTCCTCGTCGATTTCCTGTTCATAGAGCTTTATGGACGTCTGGATGATCGAATTGTCGGGCATACCGTCATAGAGGTTGCAGATCAGCGGCTCTTGTCCCCTGCTAAGAGAAATGCAGGTGACAGCTTCCGGCTGTTTGAGTGCGATCAGGTACATCTTCTTGATGACAAAGTAGGAATGTGTGGAGATGAACACCTGAATGCCCATTTCCTTGGACACCTGTGCCAGCATATCCAGAAACTTACAGATCGCTGTAGGATGCAAAGCCGATTCCAGTTCATCAATAAAGATCACCGAATCTTTGCTCAGGTAGCCATTTGCCAGCAGCCGATCCATAATAGAGATCTTCTTTACACCCTCTGCAGTAGCACCGATAGAGAATTTCTGTCCGCTGGAATTTTTGTAGTACCACTTGCCGGAGTCATTGTCAAAATCCACTTTACCGTCTACCACATGGCTCAGCTCTTTCCGAGCCTCCGCAAAAGCCGTAAAGTTCTTGCCCTTAGACGGTGCGATCTGAAGTGCTTTTACCAGATCATAGTAGGTATCGTCAAAACCGAAGCTTCGATCCACCTCACGGGATTTCAGAATGATGGAGAACAGCGACAGCACTTCTTTTGCAGGCAGAAAGATAGAATTGCCAACCTTAGGAGATTCAGGTGCCGTTGCGCCGCCCACTTTGGTGGCTGCGCTCTGAGAAAACTGGTACTCCAGCGCCATATCCTGCTGGTCAGATTGCATTTTGAAGGTCAGACCCTCGGCTGCCGAACGGGTGACAAGGTCGCCCAGTTTATCGGCCTGAAAGGTCCAGCGCAGCTTATCCGAAAGGATATCCACCATAGGACGGATATCATCACCGCGCTTGTAATCCTCCATAGCACGAACAGCCGAATAGAGCGATTTCAGCAAAAAGGTCTTGCCGGTGGCATTTTCGCCAATGATCAGATTCAACCCGGTAAATTTTTCGCAGTGGAACTCCGGCAGGTTGCCGTAGTTTTTAAGATGAAGCGACTGAATTCTGAAACTCATAGTACTCCCTCATTTCTTCTCTTTCGCCATGATGTTCTTGCTATCGGCAAGCACCTCGTAGAACTTGCCATCGGCGGCGGTCTGGAGCTTGCGGTAGTTCACCTTTACGCCATCGTCCAAGTCCAGCGCAATGCGGGAAAGTGCCAGATGGCTGATCTTTTCGTCGTAGTCCCGGCACTCCTTCAACTGCTTGGTCAGCTTGTCCTTGCGCTTGGAGGCGGCAGCGGCTTCCCGAGCGTTGGTGGTGTGGTCCATCATGTCCTGCATCCGGTTGATCTCGGATTCGTACACACGCTGCATCTTGTGCAGGTAATCCACACGCAGGGTGCCGATGGTATCCGGGGTGTAGCGGTGGAGGTAGACCAGCGCCTTAAAGCCGTTCTGCTTGCCGCTGTCGAACAGCCAGTAAATAGGCCGTTTGCCGGAGCCGGTGACCGAGTAGGTCTGGCAGTGATCCTTGAAAAAGTCGTTCACAAAGTAGTTGCGGATGACCTCCCGGCTGGTGGTGCCCTTATTGCCCAGTGCCTTGGCAATGTAATCCAGGTTTGCTTCCATCGTGTCCGCACCGTACACCACCTTCAGCCAGTCGCACAGGCGGGCGACAATATCATCGTCCAGATATTCTTCATCGGTGATGGGAATAACATTATCTTTGTCCGGGAAGAACATCTCATCTACCACAACCCCTTCATTGCGGTATGCACACTCCAGTTCCTCTGCCGAAACCGTTCCGGGACGGTCATTCAGCTTGTCCACAAACGCCTGCAAAGAATACGGCTCCCCTGCAAAAAGCAAACCATCCTTATAAATAGAGTAGCGCCCAAACATACAGCCCACGGCATAGCTGAGCAGGCTCTTGATGTCTCGCTGCAAGTCTGCCTTACGCACGGTCACATCCTTATCTTCCACTTCTGGGGTCAGTTCATCCTGCAAACCGTAAATATCAATAAAAATGCGGTTCAGTTCTTCTTCGTTAGCTTTCAGCTTCTCAAAACGCAGGTAGCATTCATTGCTCCAATTCGTAAACGCTTCCTGAATCATATTCATATCAACGATATGATGCTTGGCATCTTCTTCCACTTCTTTGGGTGGGAAAGATTTGCAACGAACAAGGGGATGTGTCTTAAAATCCCAAGAGGTTTCAAAGGAATCCCAGTCTTCTTTGCAAATATATATATTATTTGTGACATTGCGCTTTATTGCGACGTTTTCAAAATATGTATCATTTATCGGCAAGGTTCCTATATTTCCTGACTGGAACGACATCGTCGGATTCAGCAGATTAAGAAAATAATTTCCAACGCAGGAATTTATGAGCGCAATAACATAATCGTATTCTTTATCCGAGACAAAACAGCTTGAACCTTTATCGTCAAATAGGTGACCGGGTTCAGAATAGCGACAAGAAATCGCTGACGATGTGAGGGTTGCCCATGTTATCGATTTTCTAAAATACAAGTACTCACTTCTAACACTTGCAATTCGACGACCTTTTTCTGTGGCGTTTTTTATTTCGTAACCATTTTTTTCCCACAAAACCACATAATCATTTAAGCCATACCATTTTCTATATCCGCCGCCCTTATTATACGGAAACCATTTTTTCTTAGATTCAAGCGCAGCTTTACTATCGGGACAGCCAAATCCAATTTTTTTGCTTTTAACCTCAGTCCAGAGTCTTAAAAATCTATCATTATCGCCGGTTGTCATTCCCGCTTTTGCCTGACCAAAAGCAGCTATCGGTTTTAATGTCATAAAATCGTTGAAAACTATTTCAGAAACCCAATACGCCACCGGCGCCCCCGGAATCTTTGCAAAATCATCCTGATTTGCGGTATAGCGGTTTTGTCCTGCAAGGAACACCTCCTCTTTTCCCTGCTGGGAAGTCGGCTCGATCAGGCGGCAATAGGTGCCTTTATAGCCCTCCACATGGTTTGCACAGCGCACAAAGGCGGTGGTCTGCACCACCTCACCGCCAATTTCCTCAAAGGCTCTTGCGCCCAGATGAGCCATGTTGACGGTTTCGGTCAGCATCATCTTTTCCCGAAGCTTTTCAAAGCTGGAAAGGAACATCCAACTATGCTGGGTGATCATTGCCTGATAGCCGTTGTCGGCAGTCATGGCACGGCAGCGTTCAATAAAGACAGCAAACAAGTCTGCCTTGCTGTCGGGGTAGTTCTTTTTGACAAAGTTGTTGACATTGGCGCTGAGGTTGCTGGTTCCGGCATAGGGGGGATTGGTGCAGGTGACCCAATACTTCCGTGCCATGGTCTCGCCAAGGTCGATGAGATTTTGCAGCTCCTCGGCGGTGTGTTCCACACCGGCACTTTCCAGCGTGATCTGCACCTCATCGTCAATGCCGCCCACAAACCGGCGCAACAAGTCCCAGTTATACTCCGGCACATTGAGGATGGAGCCGTACTCCTTGGCATCGGTGAGGATATCCAGCAGACCTTCCATCTGCATTTTGGCGGTGTTCTTTTCCAAGTCCGAAAGGCCCGCCCCAAAAAACTTGAGGTGAGCCCGGTTGATGGGGTTGCTTTCCTGAATGGCGTGGACGTGGCAGGTATTTTCGCCGTTGAGGATGCGGCGGTTGTACTGCCGTGCCTTCATCATCACAGCAAAATAGGCCAACTGATAGGCGCGGTCATCAATGTCCAGACCATAGAGGTTGTGTTCCAGAATACTCTTGGCGGCATCCCGCTGGCTGTAACCCACGCTTTCGTAGATCTGTATCAGCACGTCAAAGGCATAGACCAGAATATGCCCGGAACCCATGCAGGGGTCGATGAGGGTCAGGTCTTCCGGGCTCAGGGCGGCGTACTCCTTGCGGATCGTCGCCAGCTTTGCCTGCACCTCCGGCTCCTGCGGGGCTTCGTCCAGATAATACTTCCAGTTTTTCCGCAGGTCGCTGTCCGGGTGACCCTCTACCCACAGGCGGCCAAGGCTGTTTTCCACCATGTAGCGGACGATCCAGTCCGGGGTGAACAACTGGGTCACCGCCGGGATCTCCTCCTTGGTGATCTTGCCGTTCTTTTCAAAAGCAGCTTTCTTAGGCTCGGTGTTGTAGTACTGATACAGCCAGCCGATGATCTCCACCTGACCGCCCTGCTCGATGTTGAAGTCACTTTCCGGGATGTCGTGGGTCAGCTTGTACACCACGCCCTCCTGATCCACCACCGAAAGGTTCAGCAGGACCTCGGTGTAATCGGTGGTCTTTTCAAACAGACCGGGCAGGATTTTATTCAGTTCATTGCACTGCTTGATGAACAAAAAGCGGAACAGCTCGTCCAGCTTGTTGTCCTGCTTCCACTGGATGATCTGGGCTTCTTCCTCGGCGGTAAAGGGCAACTCGGCATCAAAGGGGGTGGTGACCAGATCCGGCTCCACCTTGCCGCTCTCGGAGGAAAGCACCCGCAGGTGGGAGGGCAGATAGTCGTTGACCTCCATGAACCGCACAGCGATCAGGCGGTTGAACCATGTATACGCCACTTCCTCCATGATGTACTGGTAGGCGGTGGCGTAATCGGTGTCGGCCTCCTTCTCCCGGATGGCGCTCACCAGCTGCCTCCGCTGCTTGATGGCCTCGCCTGCCACCAGATACGGCTCCGCTGCGCCGATATCGTAGAACTGGGCATCCAGCGTGCTCTGGGGCAGAGGATCTGCAATGCCCTTTTCAGTAATGCCCATCAGTCCGGCACGGTAGCAGATATCTGCGATCAGCTTGTTCCGCGCCCAGATGGCAAAGTTTTTAATGGCTGTTTTGTTCATCATTCCATCCTCATATTATAAGTTTCCGATAAACAGTTGTGCTTGTTGGATCAGTGCAGTCCAATCTTGGCTGGTAACCACTTTTGCTGCTACTGTAACTGCCACTTTCATGCCAAAATCGCTAAAGAATTTCTGAACGCCATTTAAGGCTTTCTGCATCCGGTTCTTTTTAGGTGTGGGAGACTGAATCTGCTCCTGCAATGATTCGAGATCATCCTTTACACTGTCCACTTCTTCAGTGTCAACATCCTTGATTGCAGGCAGGGATGAGATAATTTTTTCAATCAACCCGTTCAAATCTTCACCGGAGACACCATTCTGATTGCTTATCGCCATCGTGCCCTGACCCTGCTGGTAGAAAGAACCTGTTGAATTAGTGATAGTGTTATTCACAACAATTGTTGGCTGCGGCGTTCCCTGCATAATAATCATCCTCTTTTCAAGTTCTCCTACGACGTAATCCACCAAAGGTTCAACAACGTTTCTACAGAAATTCCGGATATAATCTTCTATTTTGTTGCTCCTACAATAGTAACCAAGTGCTTGCCTCTCAACATCTCTGTTTTCTTCGTTAATGATATACCACATATAATCATATATGGCTTTTATGTGCTGGTTACGATCTTCTGGAATCTTAACTTTCATCCATCCTATTCCCGAAGTAAAGCACTCATTAAAATCGTAATCCACATTATCGATCGCAGTATGCACAATTTCATGAATCGTAGGATTTTCCTCGATGTACTTCATCAACCGTACAAGGTTGACACTTGCGTTCTCTCGATTGCTATTCATCAGATTGCTCGAATAATCTCGAAAATCTTTGCTTGTTAGTTGAAGTTCTTGATATTCCGTCATGTGTTCACCCCACAATATGGGCAATATACCAGTGTATTGCCAGTAACATAAAGTACCTTTACATGATGCTTGCAGCTCTTACATTCAAAGGCTTCTTCCGTCCCCTCATGGCTATACAGTTCTGAAAGTTCCTTTTTCTTCAGAGGTTTATACGTCATTTTGATTATGCCATGATGCCCATTCATCGATTTGGCCATTTTTCCAAAAGCCTGATTAAATTGCTCTACTGCATAGTTGTGCACAATTTTCTCTGCCTGTTCTATTACCTCTTGCGGTAGGAATTCATCAGAGTCACTGTTCAGTCCACAGTATGGGCAATAGATTTTGTCCAATGTTCCTTCGTCATTCTTTACTTCATCAGCTCTCAAGCCAAACGATGAACCACAAAATGGGCACTCAAAGGTGACATATCCCTCTCTGTCACCTTCCATAGTTATATCAAATGAAATTTCTGACATATACACCTCACAGTTCCACATTCACGATGGAATCATCCGCGATCTCTTTCAGCAGGTTTTCCCGCAGGGCAGACAGGTACTTGTCCACATCGGCTGCATTTTCCAGCCGCCAGGACGCTGCCCGTGCCACCGTTTTGATAGAGAGATTCTTGGTGGTACGCACCTTGACGGCAGGCTGCTGGACCTTCGGCTGCGACACGGTGACGGTCTCGCCACGCTTGCGGGCTTCCTCTGCCAGACGCTTCTGTTCTGCTTCTGCCTGTGCAAGTGCCTGCTGTGCCAAGCGGTTGTCCTCGGCTACCATTTCGTCCAGCAGGCGGATCTTCAGCGCATCGGACTTATCCTGATAGCTGCGCAGCACCGACACATTGTTGCAGTGCACGGCACCGTCCAGCAGCTCCTCGAACCGCTCCATGTAACCACTGTGCTTTGCGTCCTTGTAGGGCTTGTCGTTCAACACCTCCAGCACACGGTTGCGGTCGTCCTTGATGGCCTTTACCACCGGTGCAGACTCCTCTTCCAGAATCTCGTTGTACAGGGTCATGAACTTTTCCCGCAGCTCCGGCAGCTTGGGGATCTCACGGTAGGGTGCTTTCATGGACACGATGCTGCGCATCTGCCGGACAACATCTTCCAGTGCGGTGTTCACGATATAGGTCTTGCTGTCATCGTAAATGCCCAGCATATCCAGTGCACGGCGGAAGATCTGCTCCTGCTCGCTGTTGGGGCTGAAGAATTTCTGCACCGGCTCAAAATCCTCGCCAAAATCCAGCAGCTCGTCCTGCCCATCGCTGACTTCCTTGAAAAACTCCAGCGGAGCGTTGATCTGCAGCAGGCTGCTCATCAGCTTTTTGCCCTCGGCAAGGACCTGCCTGCCGGGGTAGGCGTAAAGCTGATACCGGGGCTCCAGACGGTCGATGGAGGTGATGGTGCGCTCGCAGTAGTGCCGGAACTCGGTCATCATGGTGTCCTCGTCCTCTGCCGTGGGCAGCACGTTGAACAGCTCCTTCATAATGGTGCGGACAGCCTTTTTCTGCTTCTCCGGCACCCGGACACGGACCTCCATCAGCAGCTTGTCCACAAACTGCTTTTTGGTGATGTAGCCCACAAGCTCTTCCTCGGTGCGGTTGTTGGCGTTCACGCTTTCGCCGTTCACCGTAAAGGCAAGGTCGCCCCGTTTGAACAGCCGCGCCACCAGCCACTGCACATCGTCCTCCACAAAGCCGTAGGGAGCTTTCATGAACCGATCCTTGATGGTTTTCATGGAGGTCTTCATGTGCATCCGAGAGTTGCCGCCGATAAATTGCAGAACGTCATCCAGCGCATGGACATTTGCCTCAGAGCTGTCCTCCAAGGTGAGGGAGAGCTGGTTGCTGCTGCGGAACAGCTTGCGGATGTCGGTCTCGCCCATGGGGGCGGTAATGTAGGACAGTTTATGGTAGACCGTCTGCACCAGACGACCGATTGCCTCGTTGATGCGGCTGTTCACTTCCTTGCCGGAGGTACGCAGCACATCGCCGTTTACATAGATGGTAGCATCTTTCAGTGCCTCGGTCAGGTAGAGCTTGGCGTTGCTGTTGCGCTCCCGCATCTCCACTCGCTTTGCTTCCTTGATGGCCTCGTATTTTGCAAGCTGCACCGAGGTGTTTTTGCGCAGGAAGCGCTCGATCTTCAGGTAGGCGCGCATTTCGGTCAGGAAAGAATCATCGTTGGGCAGTGCCACCAGCACTTCCTTGCCCTGCCCGGAGATCATCCGCAGGGTAGAGTCCTCCACGCCGCCCTCATACCACGGGGTCAGCACACGTAGCCCGATATCGTAGCTTTGATTTGCCTTGTAGGGGCGGTCATCCACCATCTGGTTGAACGGGAAGGTGTATCGTCCGCCGAATGCCGGATACTGGTACTTTTTGCTGGGGAAGATGTCCTCAAAGATCATCTCAGCGATCTTCGTGATGACTTCCGGCATCTCCACGTTTTCTTTTTCGATCTCGTTGTTGATCTCCTGCTCTTCATCGGTCAGGAACACATAAACGCTGCCGTTTTTCTGGATCAGCATCTGGCGCATCAGCACCTTCAGGGCTTCCTCTACCTCTGCTTTCAGAGCAAGGCGGTCATCGTCGATGTTGGAGATCATCAGGCTGGTGATGTTGTCCACATTTGCCTCGATCTCCACCACATATTTGATCAGGAACAGGGTCTTCAGCACGTTGATGGCAAAGACGTCCTTTTCCTTCTTTTCCGGGTTAATGTAGCTGTTATCGTAGGCACGAATGATCACACTGCTGTGGCTGTGATCAAGGAAGTTTTCCAGTGCATCGTAGAATTTATGGAACGGTACGATGGCACCGGTTTCTTCGTTCATGAGCTGCATGGCAGACTCTTTGAACAGTGCCAGCATAGAGCGCTCACCCTCGGACAGATGCTTACCGGATGCACCGTGGGTACGGATGCTGGTCAGCACACTTGCCAGAAGGTTGAACTGATAGGGCACAAAGGGGTACACCTCTGCAAAATCCTCCGCATTGGCATACAGCTTTTTCTCCACACCGTCGTTGAAAACAATGAGGTTCTTGATGATGGTACCCTTCTGGTCGTAGATCAACCGCAGGCTCTGGGCTGCGGTGTCAGTCTTTTCCAGAATACGTTTTTTGATAACGGCATCCACGTTTGCGGAAGACAGAGACAGACGGGTATCAAAGCGACCCTGAATCTTGGAGAAATCGTTGCCCTTCACCTTGGTGATGGAGTCGATATCCTGCTGAGAGGTCACAATGACCCACGCCTTGCCCTGACATTCCTTGCCCAGTTCCTCGGTCACAGTCTGGAGGTTCAGCATCAGCTTGGAGTCATCGCCGATATACTGACCGATCTCATCCACCAGAAAGACAACATGGTGGTTGCTGCCCTTCTTATCCAGATAAGCCTTCACACGCTTGGCAAAGTCCTCGATGCTGATCTGATAGGGCTCCGTTGCCTTTTCGCACCAGTTGCGGGCTGCGGGCTCGCTCATAAAGCCCATTTCCACAAGGACAGCCACAACTTTATCCTGAATAAAATCAAATTCGTGTCGAGACTCTTCCCATGAATGACCGTGCTTTTCTAAAAATCTCTTTTTGAATTCCTTCAAACGTCCTTCTTCTGTAAGGTGGCGTTCCAAATCCGCAAGATAAGGTATTGACCCGCAGAAGCCCTGCATTTCATTGAAAACTTTCAAGAATACATTGACAATAGCATCCTTATTTTCTTTTCCATCAGATTCACTCTTGGAATCAATGTTGAACAGAATTACATCCGTTGGCGTGTCTTCTGCCAGCTTCATATCTGCCAGAACCATCTGGTTTGTGATCTTTTTATCGTCGATGAAAAAATCCAGTGCGTGCTTGTCGCCCACCTGCTTGTTTTCCAGCAGATAGGACAGGATCTTCAGAAAGTGAGATTTACCGCTTCCAAAGAAGCCGGAGATCCATACGCCCATTTTCGGCGTGGTGCCCAGAATACCTTTTTTATAAGCCGCAAAAAAATCCGCAAAGTGCCGCTGCAGTTCACGAGTCACCACATACTCTTCCAGTTCCTGTGCAACATTGGTCTCTGCGCCCTGACCGACTACGATAACACCCTGAAGTTCACGGTCGATCTCCTTACGGAACATCTCCTTGATCTGCATAGCTACTATATCCTCCCTTTATTTCACCAGCCGGAATGCCCGGTAATAGTTATCGTCCTTGATCTCGTTGAACAAGATCAGTTCCTGTTCGTTGTAGGTGCCCGGAAAGAACATTACGACCGGGCAGCGGACAAATGCCTGATGCAGGTTGTTCAAAACCTTATGGGACCGCAAAATCGGATAGCACTTTCCGATACCCGTCAAAAACACGATGGCGTTCTCCGGCGTATGTTCCTTGATATACTGCACGATGAGGCTGTCGTTGTCATTGATCTTCATGGCGTTGGTAACCGCTTTGGTGATCCGCTCCATCCCGTTTTTCTTTTCAAGGTCATAACACTTTTCCAAAAAGCGCTTCTTCTCCAGAAAATCAATGATGACATCGTAGAGATCAAATACCACCAGATCAAAGTCATCATCGCCACGGGCATTTTTGCCTTTCATATACTCGATTCGAGCACGAACTTCCAGCTCTTTTTCCGGTGGATAGTCGAAAACCCAGTAGTTCACCTCGTTGGCTCTGCCGGTTCCTTTGCGGAAGGACGTTTTCCGGATTGCCGCTTCCATCTCATCCAGCCGGTCGCTCAGGCATCCATTCACAGTTTCCATCTTATCTTACCCCCGTAAGCGCATTGACCATAATGGCATATCCATTGTCTTGCAGCCAGCGTTCCAGCGCAATGTCCAAAATCGGGCGCAGGATCTTGCGTGAGCTGCCCTTGTTTCCGTCCAGCATTCCTGCCTCGTAGAGCTGCGTTTTGTATGCCGCTCCCAGCCGATGCAGCGTGTAGTCCTGAAAGGCTGCTACTTTCTCGCTTTGCGCCTGCTTGTCCTTGAAGAACACCCGAATGTCCGCATCAGTCAGTTCGTCCACTCCAAGGATCATCTTTTCCCGCACAACTTCGTACACAAAGTCAAAGAAAAGCGTATCGTGTGCAAGTGCTGCTACCAGCGCAAACATCTTCTGCGTTGCAATATCGCTGCTCAGGAAAACCGGGTAAAAGCTGGGGTCCAGCATCTTTATGCGCGCCGTAACGGTAGAGTAGATCATCTGTGCCCGTGCCTTTGTGGATGCGCTGTAAATATTCTCTTGCTCGTTTAGCAGTTTTATTTCCGAAAAGCTCTTGCCCTCTGCCAGCAACTGGACCGTTTTCCGAAACTCAATAAACCAGAATGAAAATTTCACGGCTCCTGCACTATATGGTTTTCTGTTCATCTATATCTTCTCCATTTTCATTCTTCGATTTAATGTATTTTCCGCTCTTTACTCTAGCATCTTTTGGTTTTGGAGCATCTGCAGGAATGATCCACTGGTGCCCAACACGCTGTGCTCCTTCGATGCGGCCTTCTGTACACAAGGTCTGCACTCGTCTTGCACAAATGCCCCATTTTTCAGAGATTTGTTTAATTGATACGTATTCCATAGTAACCCTCAACATCGTTCATTCACGGATGGTGGCGGTCTATAACAAACCATTTTTATTTTACTCCAACAAACGAACGAAATCAATGCAAAGGTCTTACAAATCTCGGAATGGTTTTTTATGTCAAATACACCTTTCCCACTCGTTCAACAATAAGCGTGGAGTCTCTTTTCAAGGTTCCGCTCCTATTGTTCGAAATATAAATGCTGTTGTTTTCTTCCCGATAACGTTCATGTTTAACTAGAGCTAAAATTGGCTGAATACCGACTGAAAGGATGCATTGTTGTGGCAAACTGCGCAAGGCTGACATCATGCGAGTCGTCACCCTGATCTAAGTGGTAGAGAATCGCAAAGCATATCTCATACCCTCGATCATTGAATATTCTTCTAACGGGCGCTATAATAAAAGAAAACGGTAAGGAAGTGCATCTATGCTCTACCCCGGACTGTACGAACAGGTCATCAACAACGCACTGAACCGCGAGCTTGCAGAGATTCCGGAAGCCCGCAAGTCCACTGCGCCCATCGACACAGCGGAGGCTGCCAAGGTACTGGCGCAGTATCTGACCGACGTGGTGCAGAAGGGTCTTGAGAACGTGCAGGATAACGGCGGCGGCATCGAGGCGCAGATCCAGCTGGCAAATCAGATCGTGACTACCATCCAAAACACCACACAGGAAGCTGACTTTTCCGCGCTTAATGTTGACCAGCGGGCAGAGCAGCTTCTTGCGCTTTTGCAGCAGAATGACCCGCGCCTTGCTACAGGAAAAAGCGCAAAGGACCTTGACCGCCCGGAGACCTCCATTGCGCAAAGCTCCCTGTTTACCGGCGCTATCCATGAGCCGCAAATGTACACGGAGCTGAAAAAGGAGATCGTTTCCGCCGACCGCATTGATATGCTGGTCTCCTTTATCAAGTGGAGCGGCTTGCGCCTCATCATGGACGAGCTGCGGCAGTTTGCGCAAAGCGGCGGTGAGCTGCGCATCATCACCACCTCATATATGGGCGCTACGGACGTGAAAGCCATTGAGGAGCTGCGCGCGCTGCCCAATACGAAGATCAAGGTCAGCTACGACACTAAGCGTACCCGGCTCCACGCAAAGACCTATGTGTTTTACCGGGACACCGGTTTTACTACGGCGTATGTAGGCTCCTCCAACCTGTCCAATGCGGCAATTTCCAGCGGTCTGGAATGGAACGTCAAGGTGACCCGAAAGGACCTGCCGGAGACCATTGAAAAGATCGCAGCCACCTTTGAAAGCTATTGGAACTCCAGCGAGTTTGAATATTACGATGAAGGGCAGCGGGAGCGGCTGACCCGCGCCCTGAAAGCCGAAAAATACAGCGAAACCGACCACAGCGGAATCTACACCCTGGATATTCTGCCCTATTCCTACCAGCAGGAAATTCTGGACCGACTGGATGCCGAGCGCACCGTTCGGGGTTACAACCGCAACTTGGTAGTCGCCGCTACCGGCACCGGTAAAACCGTGATCTCCGCACTGGATTACAAGCGCTTCTGCAGGCAGCATCCGGGGCAGCCCTGCCGACTACTGTTTGTGGCACACCGGGAGGAGATCCTGAAGCAGAGCCTGTACACCTTCCGGGCGGTGCTGAAGGATGCCAATTTCGGCGAACTGTATGTGGGTAGCCACAAAGCCGACAGCATCGACCATCTGTTTGTTTCCATCCAGACCTTCAATTCTCAAGAGCTTGCCGCTAAAACGGCAGCGGATTTTTACGATTACATCGTTGTAGACGAGTTCCACCATGCAGCTGCACCCACTTATCAGAAGCTGCTGGAATATTATCAGCCGAAGATCCTTCTGGGGCTGACTGCTACCCCGGAACGTATGGACGGCAAAAGCGTTCTGGACTATTTCGGCGGACGCATTGCCGCCGAGATCCGTCTGCCGGAAGCGATCAACCGGAAACTGCTCTGCCCCTTCCAATATTTCGGCGTCACCGACACCGCAGATCTGAGCAGTCTGAAATGGCGTACCGGCGGCTACGACAAAAACGAGTTGTCCAACCTGTACACCCTCAGCGGCATGGTGGCGGAGCGCCGCGCTGACCTTGTGGTGAACTCCATCCTGAAATATGTCACCGATATCGACGAGGTAAAGGGTCTGGGCTTCTGCGTTTCCATTGCTCATGCCCAATTTATGGCGCGCTACTTTAATACCCGCGGCATTCCATCTATGGCACTGACCGGCGATTCTCCTGACGAGGAGCGCAATGCCGCCAAACAGCGGCTGGTTTCCGGGGAGCTCCGTTTCCTCTTTGTGGTGGACATTTACAACGAAGGCGTGGATATCCCCGAGGTGAACACTGTGCTGTTCCTGCGTCCTACCGAGTCGCTGACCGTGTTTTTGCAGCAGCTGGGGCGCGGCTTACGTCTGGCAGAAAACAAGGATTGCCTGACCGTTCTGGATTTCATCGGACAGGCCAATAAAAAGTATAATTTTGAGGAGAAATTCGCAGCACTGCTCTCAAATACCACCCGCAGCGTCAGCCGGGAGCTCAAGGAGGGCTTTGTCTCTGCGCCTAAGGGCTGCTACATTCAGTTGGAGAAAATTGCTGCAAAGTATGTGCTGGATAATATCAGCGCCTCCTATGACCGCACCTCCGGGCTTGTGGCACGGGCGACTGCCTTCACGGAGGATACCGGTCTGCCCCTGACACTGGGGAACTTCCTCGACTACTATCATCTTGACCCGCGTGCAATTTACAGCAAAAAGGTCTGCTTCAGCAGACTGTGCGTCCGCGCAGGGGCGGCATCCGATTTTGCAGAACCTTTGGAAGAAACTATGACCAAAGCCCTTGCCCGCTTTGCGGTCGTGGATTCCCGCAGGTGGATCCGTTTTTTGCTGGGGCTTCTGCCGAAATTGGACAACACCGACTTTGCGGCTCTATCGCCAGTAGAGAAGCGGATGCTGCAGATGTTCTATGTGACCCTTTGGGGTAAGACCGCAGAAAGCTGGGAGGATGAAGAAGTTCTCGATAACCTGTATGCTCTCTCGGACAGTCCCGTTTTGCTGGGGGAACTGCAGGCACTTTTGCAGTATCAATATGACCGCATTGATTTTATCGACGAGCCGGTGGGTGTGGGCTTTGATTGTCCGCTGGACCTGCACTGCACCTATACCCGCGACCAACTGCTGGTGGCGCTGGACTGTTTGAAGCCTGCTACCGTCCGCGAGGGCGTGAAGTGGCTGCCGGAAAAGCAGCTGGACGTATTCTTTGTGACCCTGAACAAAGCGGACAAGGATTACTCGCCCACCACCATGTACAAGGATTATTCCATCAACGAGAGCCTGTTCCACTGGCAGAGCCAGAGCACCACCGCCGAAAACTCTGCCACCGGGCAGCGCTACATCCATCACCGTGCAAAGGGAAGCCGGGTGCTGCTGTTCGTGCGTGAGTTCAAGGCAGATGCCCGTTTTGGCGGTGCAGGAGCGTATACCTATCTGGGCACGGTGAACTATGTGAAGCATGAGGGCTCCCGTCCCATGAATATCACATGGAAGCTGGACCGCCCGATCCCTGCAAAGTTCCTCAAAAAGACCAACAAATTGATCGTGGGGTAACATACTATGGACGATATGCTGGCTCGCACCATAATTGAAACTCTTGCAAAAGGTATTAATCCTTTAACCGGTTGGATTCTGTCTGAAAATGATAGTTGTGCTCAGGAAGAAATTCAAGAAGCATTAAAAATCGTATTGGAGCATTGCTCCATTGAATCTACCGCTGAATATCTGAAGTCTCTTCCTCGAAACAAAAAGGCAGAGCGTTATTCTCGCGCTGGAACAGCATGGTCGCAAAAAGAAGAACGTGAATTATTGCGGCTCCACCAGCAGGGGAACAGCGTCAAACGAATTTCTTTGATTCTAAAACGTTCTACAGGAGCAATCGAATCCAAATTGAGAAAACTGGGTTGTCCACTCTATTATGAAAAATAATTCAGGAGATTTTCATGAAAATGATTCGCGTTGTTGCAGCCGTGATCTGCGACGATATTCAGACGAAACATAAAATTTATGCCACCGCCCGCGGCTACGGCGAATATAAGGGCGGATGGGAGTTCCCGGGTGGCAAAATCGAGCCGGGTGAAACCCCGCAGCAGGCACTGAAACGAGAGATCCGGGAAGAGCTGGATACCGAGATTGCGGTAGGCGATTTGATTGGTACCATTGAATACGATTATCCGACCTTCCATCTTTCCATGGACTGTTTCTGGTGTGAGGTAGTCTCCGGCAAACTGGTGCTGAAAGAAGCCGAGGCTGCACGCTGGCTGACTAAAAAGGAGCTTGATTCTGTTCCGTGGCTTCCGGCGGACCAACTTCTTTTAGCGCAAATTCGTCCTGCATTATAATTTTTTATGATAAATTCCTCTCTTTAGCTTTCTCAAATTTCCATTTTTCACCCAGATATAATAATCATGATACGAAACCTCTGAGTCGAAAGACTCAGGGGCTTTTTTATGTCTGGAGGTGAGCATTTTGTTATTCCGCACCATCACTATCATTATTACCATCGTATTTTAAAGCGCAGCTGCGCAGAAAGGAGAAAGCATTATGAACTTTTGGTCCGAAATCGTCAAAGAGGTTGGCACCGTCCTGGTGGAAGTCCTCGTCCGCATCGCTGAAGAAATGGAAAACAACGATTGAGCAAAATACACTGAAAAGGAGATTTTACTATGCCCGCAAATGTTGAAACGATGTTCTCTGTCCGTGAGACCCCTTGGCACGGCCTTGGCCGGATCATCATGGATGCCCCTGCAAGCCGTGAAGCCTTGGAACTGGCCGGTCTGGATTGGCAGGTGGAGAGCCGCAATATCTATTCCGGCACGGGTGCTATGATCCCCGGCTATCGCGCAAATGTCCGCAGCACCGATGATGCTGTTCTGGGTGTGGTATCCGACCGCTACCGCATTGTGCAGAACGAAGAAGCATTTCAGTTCACGGATGACCTGTTGGGCGAGGGCGTCACTTACGAAACTGCCGGTTCCTTGCAGGGCGGCAAAAAGGTTTGGATGCTGGCAAGGCTTCCGAGGAAATATCTTATCGCTGGAGATCAGGTAGTACCATATCTTGTGATCTTCAACAGTCATGACGGAAGTTCTGGTGTGAAAGTGGCCATGACTCCAATCCGTGTGGTCTGCCAGAATACTCTGAACCTTGCGCTGAATACAGCAAAGCGCAGCTGGACTGCACGCCACACCGAAAATGTTCTGCTCCGCGTGCAGGATGCCCGTGAAACCCTGCAGCTGGCCAGCAACTATATGATTGAACTCGGCAACCGTGGCGAAGAGATGGCTCACATCGATTTATCCGATCACAAGGTGCAGGAGTTCATCAATGAGTTTTTCCCGATTTCTGAGGACCTGTCCGATTGCCAGCGGAAGAATAACCTGCGCTTGCAGGAAGATCTGAAGACTCGCTATTATAACGCACCGGATCTGGAATGGGTCGGCAAGAACGGTTGGCGCTTTATCAACGCAGTCTCTGATTTTGCCACCCACGCAGACCCTCTCCGCAAGACCAAAAACTACAAGGAAAATCTGTTCCTGCATACCGCAGAGGGCAACCCCATGATCGACAAGGCTTACAAGATGGTGCTGGCCGCAGCATAAAGGAGCAAGCCATGAATGATGTAAATAACCGCATTTTCAGGGAATTCACGGAATTTTTTGACAACGTTGAGAAGAGTGCTTCTGAAATCAGCGTTACCATGGCTTATGAGATCACGATGAAAAGTACCATCAGCACCGCCATTATTGTTTTGGAATCCGAGGGCAGACTGGAGGAGCGCTACTGGAACCATCTCAGGGTGCAAAATAATATTCTGGATTTTCTTTATGACCTGTGGGTTGGCTCTTGCCATTCATTGGCCAGTGACTTTTCCACCATCATGAAAGACTTGGTGGAATATGACTTCATTCTTGCCGAATCTATTATGAAAGAAAGGATGCAAAGCGCATGAAAAGATTGATTTCAACTTTGAACCTGTCCAAAGAGGATTGGCTCCGCTACCGCAAGTGCGGTATTACCGGCACCGATGCAGGTGCCATTCTGGGTGTAAATCCCTATCGTTCTGCTTTTCAGGTTTACTGCGACAAAAACAGCGAAACTATTGAGAACATCGATAATGAGGCCATGCGGCAGGGTCGTGACTTGGAGGATTATGTGGCGCAGCGGTTTACCGAAGCAACCGGTCTGAAGGTACGCCGGGCAAATGCCATTTACCAGAGCGAGGAACATCCGCTGCTTCTGGCGGACTTTGACCGTTTGATTGTCGGACAGAAAGCAGGACTGGAATGCAAAACGGTTTCACCGTTCTCTGCGGATAAGTGGGCAGATGGCAAAATCCCTGCACATTACATGGCTCAGGTCAATCACTATCTGGCTGTCAGCGGTTTTGACTGCTGGTACATTGCTGCTCTGATTTTCGGGAAGGAACTGGTGATTCACAAGATCACAACCGACAAAGAAGTTCTGAACAACCTCATTGCCAAGGAAGAGCACTTCTGGAAATACAACGTGATGCCCGAAATTCCGCCTGTACCTACCGGAAGCGAGGGGGATACACAGCAGATCAATCAGCTGTACTCTGCAGATGATAGAAACAAAACTGCCGATCTTAATCCCATCCGCGACCTGTTGGATAAGCGGCAGGAGCTTTCCACCCAAATCGAGCAGATGGAACAGGAGAAAATGGCTATCGAACAGCAAGTCAAGCTGCAAATGCAGGATGCTGCCTATGGCACAGCACCGGGCTACAAGGTGTCCTGGGTATCCTCCGAAAGTAAACGGGTAGACTCCCAGCGTTTGAAGAAAGAACAACCCGATATTTTCAATCGGTACAGCAAGAATGTAAGCAGCCGCAGGTTTACCATTATCCATGCAGCATAATTTTTGTACGCCTATAGGCACACAAAATTTCGCTTCAGCTATTTTTGTTTAATAGAAAAGCACAATACTGTTTACACAACAATAATTGTATGCTAAGATAAGAATATGAGGTGATGCACGATGGTTCTGCGCAAAAGTTATTTGGATAAGATCATTCCTTTTATCGATCAGGATCTGATCAAAGTTCTGGTTGGAATCCGGCGCTGTGGAAAAACAGTCCTTCTCGGTCAGATCAAGGACGTACTCCTCCAGCGCAACATTCCCGCACAGAACATTATTCAGGCCAATTTTGAGTCCATGCGCTTCCGTAACACCCGTACTGCAGAAACGCTTTACGACTACATCGCAGAAAAAGCGGAAGGCTGCACTGGCAAAATTTATATTCTTCTGGATGAGATTCAGGAGGTGGAGCGTTGGCAGATTGCAATCAATTCTCTTCGTGTCGATTTCGATTGTGATATTTACCTGACCGGCTCCAATTCCAAGCTGCTTTCCGGCGAACTGGCAACCTATCTTTCCGGACGATACATCCAGATTCAGGTTTTCCCCTTTTCGCTGGCCGAAGCAAAACAGCAATGCATTGAAAACGGAACCTATACTTCGGATGAAAAGCTCTTCGCAGACTATTTGAAGTACGGCGGTTTTCCGCAGCGTTTCTTCCTCCCTGACGATCATTCAATCACCACCTATCTGGACGATCTTTACGAGGCTATCATTGTCCGTGACATCATGCTGCGCCACAATATTCGCGAACAGACCGCATTACGTAATGTCCTTGCATTCCTGCTGGATAATATCGGCAATCCGTTTTCTGCCCGTAATATCAGTGGACGCATGGTTTCGGAAGGAATCAAGACAACCACTGCTACCGTACTGAACTACGTTGATTATTTCAAGGAAGCCTTTATCCTTCTGAATGCACGCCGCTATGATATCAAAGGAAAAGCGCTCCTGTCCAGCACAGAAAAGTACTATGCAGTCGATCTTGGGCTGCGGAACGTTATCAAGAAAAGCGAAAAGCTTGACAGCAACAAGCTGTATGAGAACATCGTATATCTGGAAATGCGGAGCCGTGGCTATGAAGTTCAGGTCGGCAAGCTGGACGACACCGAAATTGATTTTATCTGCTACCGTGGAGATGAAAAGCTCTATATTCAGGTTGCTTACCTGATCACTCCCGCCGATGAAGAACGGGAGTTCGGTAATCTTGAGCGGCTGCACGACAACTATCCTAAGTATGTTATCAGTGGTGATTTGATGAATTTAAGCCGAAACGGAATCATTCATCGAAACATCATTGATTTTCTGCTCAATCCGTAATTTTCACATCATGGGGCACAACAGTTGACGCTGTTGTGCCCTTTTTTCTTTATCAGAATTGGAGGCATTCTCATGGAAAATCCATTCGTAAAATTATTTGCCATCGACTTCAAAGATCATCTGGAAGTCAAAAAGTCCGGCAGCACGGAACTGAAATATGTAAGTTGGGCGTACGCTTGGGCAGAGGTAAAAAAGCTATATCCTGCTGCCAGCTACGAGGTCAAGAAATTCAACGGCCTGCCCTATGTTTATGACCCCATAACCGGCTTCATGGTGTACACCACTGTCACGATTGAGGGCGTTTCGCACGAAATGTGGCTGCCTGTACTGGATGGCGCAAACAAAGCCATGAAAGCTGTGCCTTATACCTATACCACCCCGAAATGGGACTACAATCCGCAGACCCGCCGCCGTGAAAAGATCGGCATGGAAGAGCGCACCGTAGAAGCAGCCTCCATGTTCGATGTGAATAAAGCCATCATGCGGTGCTTGGTGAAGAACCTTGCTATGTTCGGTCTTGGCCTGTACGTTTATGCCGGAGAGGATTTGCCGGAAGATGCTGCACCGCAGCCGGAGGCAGAACCGCAAAAGCAGCCGAAACCGAGACCCGCTGCCCCGAAGCAGGAACAGCCGCCTGTGCCCTGCATCTGCGCCCGATGCAATCAGCCCATCAAGAGGGTCAAGCTGAAGGATGGCTCCATCATGCAGGCGGCAGAATTTGCAGCCACCCATGAGGGAATGTGCGCTGACTGCTATAAAGCCACCAGATTGAACGTAGCATAATAAAACTGCTCTATTTCGATGTCACTTGATTCTTGTATGATTCTATATTTCATGGTACACTTACAGTAGTGAGTTCTGAAAGCTCTCCTCTGTGAGCGGAAAGGAGCATTGCATGAAAGATTTGCAGTTTCCTGTTGGAATCTCGAATTTTGAAAAGATTCGAGAAGGCGGGTATTATTATATCGACAAGACCAATCTGATTTCTGAACTTCTTAGCGGAGGTATCGCTGAAGTAACATTGATTACTCGCCCTCGTCGCTTCGGAAAATCCCTTGGTATGAGCACTCTCGCAAATTTTCTGGATATCCGCAAAGACAGCAAGCAACTGTTTGAGGGATTGGCAATCTCCAAAAATACAGAGCTTTGCAAAAAATGGATGAACCAGTGTCCTGTGGTATTTTTCTCTTTCAAGGACACGGACGGTCTGACCTTTGAAAGTGCCTATGGAATGCTGTGCATGAAACTGGCATTTGCGTTTCAGGATTATCAGTTTCTTTTGGATGACGATGCTATTTCTGACGATGACAAAGGCATCTTTAAGCGAATTCTGGGACGCACTGCATCCATAGATGAAACCAAAAGCTGCTTTTTGCTATTGACCCGGATGCTGGAAATCCACTTCAAAAAATCGGCGGTCGTCATTCTGGATGAGTATGATGTTCCCATTGCAAAAGCCAGCAGCAACGGATATTATTCGCAGATGCTGGACGTGATGCGGGCTATGATGAGCACCACGCTCAAAGACAATACTTCGCTTGACTTTGCTGTTATTACCGGCTGCCTGAAAATTGCAAAAGAAAGCATCTTTACCGGGACGAACAATTTTGTTTCGGATACGATTCTTTCTCCCCGGTTGAGCGAATCCTTTGGTTTTACACAGGCAGATGTAGATCAAATGCTGAAAGATGCTGATCTTGAATCGCAGTCTGCTGAAATCAAGGCATGGTACGACGGTTATCATTTTGGCGATGCAGACATTTATTGTCCGTGGGACGTAATCAGTTATCTGCGGGATTTCCAGTATGGTGTAGCACAGAAGCCGAAAAGCTATTGGAAAAACACCAGTGATAACGCCATCATCCGTTCTTTCATCGACTATGCAGGCGACAATATCACCACAAAGCTCGAAACGCTGATGGCTGGCGGCTTCATCGTTCAGCATATTGAAGAAAACCTGACCTACGATTATCTGCACTCCTCTGAGGAAAATCTTTGGAGTGTGCTGTATCTGACAGGCTATCTGACCAAGGTGCGGGATAAGGATCTGACGGATTCGCTGCCGGATGGCTGCTCTGCGCTGATGATTCCCAATGCAGAGATTCGGGAAATTTTTGAAACCACTGTAAGCAAATGGTTTGATGACAGTGCAAAGGCATGGAACCGCAGCCCGTTGTTTGATGCAGTCTGGAGCGGAAACAACGAAGCTCTGACAAAAGAGATGACCAAGCTGCTGCGTATGACCATCAGCTACCACGACTACCGGGAGGATTTTTACCACGCTTTCCTTGCAGGCATCTTTACTGGTGCTGGCTATGTGGTAGAATCTAACAAAGAGCATGGCGAGGGGCGCAGCGATGTCATTGTAAAGGATATCCGCAATGGCCGCGTGGCAATTTTTGAAGCCAAGTATGCCAAAACTCTGGATGCTCTGCCAGATGCCTGTGATACTGCCATTCAGCAGATCAATGACCGGATGTATGCAGCGGACTTCCGGGATGACTATGATGACATCCTCTGTTATGGCATCGCGTTCTTCAAGAAGCGCTGCATGGTACGCAAAAAATAAAAACTGTACTGGAGGCCCACGCAATATGTGCGATGTGCTTGATAAAGTGGAAAACAAAGGAAAAGCTGAAGGTAAAATCGAAGGCAAGAATCAAATGGCACTTCTTGTTAAGAAGCTCCTCGACCAGAGCCGCATTGAAGATGTTAAGCGGGCTTCTGAAGACGAAGCATACCGTGACAAGCTTATGAAAGAGCTTGTCATCAACTAAACTGTATATGACTTAGGGGGAGTATCTTCGGATGCTCCCCTTCACTTTTTACAGGACAATCCATTTGGATTGTCCTGTTTTTATTTGGAGATACACAATGGAAGAACAAAAAATCAAAGTCCTTGCGCTCCTGCCAATGGAGTTGCCAAAGGAGATCGAACTGGACAACACCCTTGAAGCCATGCAGAACTTTGTAGGCGGGCTGATTGAATGCATCACATTGAGTGATACCGGTTCAGAGGTCACACTGGTCTGCAATGATGAAGGCAAGCTGCTTGGCCTGCCGCTCAATCGTCCGCTGTGGGATGGAGCCGATGTTCTTGCCGGGCCGGGATTTCTGGCCGGATGTGACAACGAAGGGAATCTGACTTCCCTGCCGCAGAGTACAATGGATTTCTACAAAGAGAAATTCAGAGCTTTTATCATTGAAATCTAAGGAGGACAGATTATGACCTTTAATGCAATGACCGAACCCTACGAAGAGATCACGGTTTGCGGAAAGCCTGCACTGTTCACCAGCATCCGCATCAGGAGAGATACCATTCCGGATGGTCTGTACGCCTACGATGTTCGGCATGATGACGAGTGCCGGGGCATCCCTTGTGAGATCGCGCCCTTTGTGATGGTCAACCACTGGGGCACTATTATCCTTGCGGAACCGCTGGACCTGCCGGACGATGGGCGGCGATATATTGACGAGAATACCGACTGGAACTACGCTCCCTTGGATGGCGAGGACACCGCCAATCACAAACCGTGCACTACCATTTCTGATTTTATGACTGCCTATGCCCACTAAAACTGTATTAAAAATACCGTATATTCTGTTTTGTATTAAAATCAGCCGTTTTCAAACCATTTCAAGGTGCAAAACACAATCTTAAAAATGTCGCTCGTTATCTTTGAGCCAGAAAGGAACCCCATGAACATCTATGGCTATTGCCGCATCTCTACGGCAAAGCAGAGCATTGACCGTCAGATCCGCAATATCAAGGCCGAGTACCCGACTGCCCATATCGTGCAGGAAGCCTACACCGGGACATCTATCTTTCGCCCGGAATGGCTGAAGCTCTATCGGATTCTGAAATCCGGGGATACGGTGGTATTCGATTCAGTATCCCGGATGTCCAGAAATGCAGAAGAAGGTTTTGCTCTGTACGAAGACCTCTACCACAATGGCATCCGGCTGGTGTTCTTGAAAGAGCACCACATCGACACCGAGACTTACAAAAAAGCTCTCTCCGGCAGCATTGCCATGACAGGGACAAATGTGGACTTCATCTTGAAGGGCATCAACGAGTATCTGATGGCCTTGGCAAAGGAGCAGATCAAACTGGCCTTTGAGCAGTCCGAAAAAGAAGTTGCCGATTTGCACCAGCGCACCCGTGAGGGCCTTTTGACCGCCCGGCTGAACGGCAAGCAGGTTGGCCGCAAGAAAGGCACTGGCTTTGAAACGAAAAAAGCCAGAGAAGCCAAGCAAATCATCCGCACCCATTGCAAGACCTTTGGCGGCACACTTGACGATGCCGAGTGCATGAAGCTCACAGGTCTTGCCCGGAATACCTATTATAAATATAAGCGTCAGATTCGTGCCGAACTGATAGCCGCGCAGGATTTGCCGAAAGGAGCAAGTATCTTTTATGAACCGCCAAAATCATTCTGAGCCAAAGAACCGGTTCACCCCGGAGGAACAGCAGGAGTTTTTAGAGTTGTTGGCCCAGCTATCCCCGGATCAGCGTGAAGCACTGAAAAAAGTGCTCAAGTCCTTTACCTAAGCAAAACAGTGCGGAGTGGCATCATGTCACCCCGCACTGTTTATTTTTTATTCTGGTTTTCTCTTATTTTTTGTTTTTGGAATGTTTCTTTTGTTGGTGCAGCTCTTTCAGATCTTCAATTGCCAGCTCTGGAGCCATGGTGTGGAACATCAAATAATTGGTGTTCATGGTCTTTGCCGGAGCCTGCGCATAAATTTCCTTGCTTGATTCCTTGGTCAGAATGTGCCAATATCGGTAAAGATAGCCCGCCCAATACATAACTTCCTTATCATATCGAGCATTTCCCTTTATAGTCTGTGGACACTCGTCCGCAAATTCTTCCAGAAGATACTCTTCTCCCGCCCATTGCATCCGATTGTACTCCGAATCCAAATCACGGGCAACTCTGGAACGCATGAACTGTTTCATAAAATCTTCACTGTCGTAACCTGCTTTCCATGCAAGCTTAAAGAGGCGACCTTGAATGTCGCAAATTTGCAGCCAGAGTGACTCCATTGTGATACAGCTCCTTTACTCCAAGTCATACTGCTTTTACCCCGCATTATTTCCATTTCCGCTGCATTACTTCACTTTTCAGAAACAATCGATATTTTGCGCTTTCTTTAATTGGATGGAGTTTGCCCCGTTTCGCAAGATCATCTACATTCTGTTTAGAACATGCCAGCTCCTCTGCAGCCTCAGCCGAGTCAACTACACGTTCTCTTACGAAGCACTTGAACTCTTCCATGCTTAACGGAACCTTTTTCCCTGCCGCATAGAGCTTTCCGCATTCAATACACAGGTTTTCTCCCCAGCAAATACCATAACCATCCGTTTCCACATTAACGGCGCGAAATGTATTTTCGTTCTGGAGCACCGGAGCAAACCGCTTGTCTGTACTCGCCAGCTGCACCAAATCATGCTTCTTCACGCATCCATCTCGGAAAAACACCAGCAACTGATTTTCTGGCAGCGGGATAACGTCTTCTACTTTCTGCTGATTTCGTTTCACAAATTCCTTCGGAAGATCCTTCTCCGAAATCGGCTCCAAATAATAGCTATCCTGTGAGCAGCGTCCGTTTGTCATCGTCAGCAGCTTATACTCATCATAAAAGTCAAGTCCGTTATCTCTCAGGATCATGCCAAGATTCTGTCGGTCAGACGGCACAATTCTCTGTTGCACCCAGATTCTGCTCCAATAAGCGTTAATTGTTTTTTGCCCTTTTTTCAAAAAAGACGAGAGGATCAGCGGCGTTTCCCATGGATCGGCCTCCTCTGGCAATTCAATATAAAAACGCTTTTCTTTTTCATAATAGAACAGATATGCAACCGCCTTATTAGTTGTATTGTCCTCATCTCTGACTGCAAAGATTTTCATAATATTCCCACCTCTGCCAGATCATATCCCATATTTTGTTTTGTAAGGACTGCGGTATAATGCCATCCAGTCCTTCCAGTAAATAAGCCTTGTGCGTGTGTTGCAGGGGATTCAATGCCAGTATTTCATCTTTGGGAATCAGCATTAGATTCTGCTGTGCCGACCGCGACCCGACAAAGCATTGCACGGCACGATCCTTCATTACATCAAACTGGTTGATCTCCTCTTCTGTATGACAGTTGAACAGCAGCGAAAGTCCATGATCAAAGATCGGTGCCAGCCGAAGTGATTTCTTCCGGGCATTACGCAGCACCTCAATATTCGCGCCATGTCTATCACGATTTAAAATCAGAAAATCGACCACCAGCATCTTATAGATGAAATCCGACCATCCGTTGCGAGTGCAAAACTGCAACGGCGTTTCACCGTCTAGTTTTTCTGCCTGGTAATATGCATCCAGGGCAACCTTGTGTTCTCCATGTGCCTTAAAATCTTTGGATGCGCACAGATAGGTTTCCATTTCTTTTCCATCCACATCAATGTCCGCATGGATCAGATCATAATGAAGATGTTCAATCTCAAGAATGTTTAAAAGGCGGTCCACAATGATCTCATTTATGCACTCATGTCCCACAATGCCATTGATGCCATCATAATTGGATAGTTTATAGTAGATCTTTGGCTGCTGCAAATCATCTGTTGCTTTTAAAAAAGATCCCGCTGTTCCTGACGATGACCGAATCAGGGACCACGATAAATAGGTCA
Organism: Faecalibacterium sp. DFI.5.82; assembly: GCF_029076575.1. NCBI lineage: Bacteria > Bacillati > Bacillota > Clostridia > Eubacteriales > Oscillospiraceae > Faecalibacterium > Faecalibacterium sp. DFI.5.82. The sequence continues at coordinate 116,148 of NZ_JARFIS010000003.1, read as the reverse complement.
AATCTTGTTTTTCGTGAATAATCTCCGTACTCATTTTGCCGCCTCCTTTCCCTTAGTATATATTTTATCTTGTCGTACGTCAAGTATTTTATTTCTATATTTTACGTAATATCGTCAACGCAAGAGATTTTTCCGTTAACTTAGCGGATATGTTCACTCTAACCAACAAAAATAGTGCGGAGTGGCACCATGAACTGCACCCCGCACTGTTTATTTTTTGTTTTTCCTAATAGCAATTATTTCATCAACAGTTTGCCATTTTCAGCAGCCTGCTGAACAGTCTGGAGTGTAACCTTTGCTTCCTTGTCCAGAACCTTGTTCATCTCACCTTCCTTAGCCTCATCCAGAAGATCCTGCTTAGAAAGCACCGAAATCAGCTTGATTGCTAAGCAGGTCTTTTGGAAATTCAACTTTTCCGCTGCCGTAAAGTTGACGTACTCTGTTGTGCGCTCCACAGTCTTCTCTGCCTGTGCAACCAGCCGCAAATAAACATCATACAACTGCTGCAGCTCGTCCTGCACGCTCTTGGACAAAAGTGCAAGCCGTTTCAGCTCAATCTCAATGTCTTGCATCTTGCCAACAGCCTTAAATGTCTGGTACTCAATATCCTTAGCGTTTTCCAGAACTTTATTTCCTTTGATATTAAAAAGGATTCCCTCTACCATAAGAAGCGGTGCAGCTGTCAATCCTGTCAACACCGCCTGGCCACCTGCCATTCCGAGGCCACCTGCACTTAGCGCGCCGCCACCCAGCTGAGCCAATGTTGCGTTTGTTGCTGCAGCACCAGAAAGAGAGGAAATAGCCGTACCCGTTGAAGCAAAAATAGCCATACTTGTTGCGCCGCTTTGCGCTGCAAATCCAGCCAGCATACCTACTGCATAACCTGTTGCACCGGTTTGCATCGCTTCCTTTATGCCTATTCCAAGGGTGCGAAATTCGCTCAAATCTTCCGGAGTTATCGACAAATCTCCTTCCAGCGCAACTTCACCGTTCGAGTTTGGAGGAAGTTTTACTTTACTGTACATCTCACAGAATCTTGGATAACCTTCCCCCCAAGCCTTAAGTTTGAGCTGTCCAAGCTCAGACAATCGTTTATTGGTCTCGTCTTGAGTGGTTTCCAGTTTTTTTCTTTCATTATTGTAGAGACTCTGTGATTCATTTTTGATTTTAGAAGCCTTAGCACGTTTATTTGCGCCAGAGGCTGCATTCGCAGCACCCACTGCGCCCGTTGTCGCAATTGTACCAACGGCAGTGGCTCCCGCTGTTCCCGCAGTTGTTCCTGCGACCGCCGCAATATTTGCAGCGACACCACCAATGATTGGAGCCGCTTCTACTGCCGTTGCCGCCGCTCCAATTCCTGCACCAACTGCCCCCATTGCGCCCGTAACAGCCGTTCCAACCGCTGTAGATGCAGCAGCGGTTCCAACAGCAGCTGCGGCACCGCTCACTGCTGTTGCCGCCGAAACCACCGCTCCACCCACTGCGGTAGAAGCAGCTGCTGTACCTGCTGCGGCAACGGCTCCACTAACCGCAGTTGCTGCACCGGCAGCTAATGCGCCTGCACCTGCGGCAGCAGTTCCCACGCCAGCAGCCACGGTTGCCGCTGCTCCGGCAGCAGCGGCTGCTCCAGCGGCTCCTACTGCGGCAGCTGCGGGAAGCACAACAGGAGCCGCAACCACTGCCACTGCACCTGCGGCGACTGCTGCAAAAATTTTACCAAGTCCCATAATTGATTTTCTCCTTTTTATCAATCTTCAACCAGCATGTCACCCTGTTTTTTCCACTCAATTCCATCCTGTACCCATTTTTCAAGCGCATGGACACGTTCCAACTCTACGCCAAACTCTTTTGCCAGCTTCATAATTTCTTTTTGCTCACTCTCGGAGTAATTATTATCGACCATACAGAGCTGCAGCGCCTCCCGCAAAAAGCAGAGAGCTTCTTGCCGAGATGCAAATGTCAGAAGGATTTCCTCTGTCTGCGTCATTACAGTTGGCAGGATTGCAATATCATTTTCTGGAATTCCAAGCCCCCGTGCCGCATCAATAAAGAACGTCTGCTCTTCCGGACTGATGACACCATCTGCCTTGGAAATGCGGATCAGACCTTTGACGAAGTTCATCTTAGCCTCGGTTGTTTGGAAAAGCTGTTCGTAATACATATTGCATCCTCCTTAAAGTTCCAGAACAAATTCATCATCCATCATTTTTTCATCAAACTCTTCGCTGCTATGGAATTGCATATTCACCCCCATTTCGTTGAGTTTCTGATAGATCTTATCGGTGCAAGTCTGTTTGTCGTCCAGTAACCCACTTATGATTGTTTCCTATTAGGAACGCTGTAAATACAAGGCTTTTCGGAGCCTACGAACCACAAAAAATAATATTTGATCTATCACATTACACAAAAAGCCGTCCGGCGTTCAAATCGGGCGGCTTTTTTGCGTGGATAGACCGGAAGGAGGCAAAAAAATAATTACAGAAATTCAACCCGCAAAATTGTGCAACTTTCACGAAAAGGAGGATAGTGAATGGCAGATGAAAAATTGAACACAGGCCCCGGTGAGGAGAAGTTCCCGGAGGCTCCCGCTCCTGTTACGGTTGACGAGCCCCAGGCTCCGGCTCCCGAACAAACTGCCGCTCCCACACCCCAGCAGGAGGGGCCTGCCCAGCCCGAGCCCGGTGATGTGGTGGTGTCCTTTGACAAAATCAATGAGCTGATGAATGAAAAGCGGCAGACAGCCCGGGCCGAGGTAGAAAAAGAGGAGGCGGCAAAAGAGCCGGAGGAGAAAACGCAGGAGGAACCTCCTGCCGCTGGGGATGGCGAACCGAAAAAGGCCCGTCGGGGCCGTCCTCCAAAAGAGGAAAAAGCGGAGCCTGCTGGCAAGGAGGCGGCGAAGCCCCGCAAGGGCCGCCCACCCAAGGCGGATAAGGCGGCCCCCGGCGAGGCCACGCCGACTAAGCGAGACAAATTGTCCCGAAGTGGGAAAAAGGCTGCGGAGGTTAAAGCTGCCCCGGAACCCGAAAAGGCCCCACCCGAAAATGCGGCTCCGGCCCCGGAACAGTCTCCGCCTGAGCCAGCCGCTCCGCCCCGTCCTGTGGAGGAAGGAAAGCTGGTCTATCTGAAGCTTTCCGAAATGCATCCATTCCACACATTCCGCCCCCATCCGTTTAAGGTGCGGGACGACGCCAAAATGCAGGAAACGGTAGCGTCCATCAAGGCAAACGGCGTAATGGTTCCTGGTCTTGCCCGCCCGGAAAAGGATGGCAACGGTTATGAGATCGTGGCGGGCCATCGCCGCCATCATGGTTGTGAGCTGGCCGGGCTGGAGGAAATGCCCTTTATAGTCCGGGAAATGACTGACCACGAGGCGGTACAGGCCATGAAGGACAGCAATAAGCAGAGGGATCAGACGCTCCCCAGCGAACTGGCTGCCCTGCTGGAGCTGGAAGTGGAGGACATCAAGCACCAGGGCGGGCGGCTGAAAAATGTGGCCGAGGGCGATATTGGAAAACGCTCCGTTGAGATCGTGGGCGAGGCGCACGATATGAACTATAAAAAGGTCATGCGTTATCTGCGGCTGAACTCCCTTGTGCCGGAACTGCTGGACAAGGTGGACGATAAAAAAATGGGCTTTATGCCCGCTGTGGAGATTTCCTATATCCGCCCCAAAAACCAGCGGCTGATCGCTGTTTCCATTGACGGAGAACAGGCATCCCCCTCTCTGGCCCAGGCGAAAAAGCTCCGGGAACTGGACAAGGACGGGAAACTCAATGGTGATGTCATTGATGGCATCTTATCAGAAAAGAAAAAGGAGGATCGAGGCGTGATTATTTCTACCGCTGAACTGGAAAAGTATTTTGGCAAGGAGGCCACTCCCGCCAAAATGAAGGAGCAGATCATGACTTTGCTGGACGAGTGGAAAGAGAAACAGCCGCCCGAACTGGCGAAGGCTCCGAAAAAGATGGAGCAGGACAAGTAACCACTTCGAGACATTTTGTCCCGAGGGCCCTGCCCTCCGCATCATGGCTCTGGTGGTATATATCCCCCGTCGCCGCCTGTTTTTTCGTACAGCCGGGAGCGGGCTGTCAAGGGTGCATCGCACCGCCGTTTTACGGCGGCCTGCCCTTGACGGTCTGCCCCGGCTGTGCTATTTCCCCGGCAAGCGGCGGGGGTATATCCTCCAGAGCCGCCCCCTTTCCCATGATTGGGAAAGGGCGGGGGGATTGGGTTGAACTTTCTTATTAAAATATCGGAGGTATTGACTATGAAGCGTCCCCTTGCATACATTACTGCCGCATGGCTTGGCGGCGACAGTGAAAACGCAGAACAGGCCGCCCGCTACTGCCGGGCAGTTTATGAGGCAGGCTTTTCCCCAATCTGCCCGCCCCTTTATCTGCCCCTGTTTCTCAATGATGCAGTACCCGAGGAGCATAAAAGCGGCATCGACATGGGCCGTGACCTGCTCCGCCGCTCCCATGTGCTGGTGGTCTGCGGCCACACCATGACCGAGGCCATGAAAAATGATATTGCCGTGGCCCAGCGGCTGGGAATTACCGCCACCACCCTTGAGGGCATCCTGACCGTCAAGGGACAGGGCAAACGCTGATGGAGTCTGTTTTTGAGGCTTTCATTTCAAATCCTGCCCTTTACAGTGCGGGGCATCTGGTGGGGGAAACGCTGCATTTCCCCACCAACACGGAGGAGGTGCAGTCCCTCTTAAAGCGGATCGGCGTGGACGGGGTACGCTGCCAGGAATACTTTATTATCTCCTTTGACAGCGACATTCTCGGCCTTTATGACTATCTGGGCGAGTATGAAAACATTGACGAGCTCAACCATCTGGCCCATCTGCTGAAGGAGCTCTCCCCATCAGAACGGGAAACGCTGGAGGCGGTTATGGACAGCGGCCAGCATTGTGGCTCGGTGCAGGACTTGATCAACCTTACGCAAAATCTGGACTGCTACGACCTGCATCCCGGTGTGGACAATGAGGAAATGCTGGGCCGCCTTTATGTGGAGGATATGGAAAGTCTCGAAGTGCCGGACAATATAAAACCCTACTTTGACTTTGAGGCATACGGGCGGGACATTTCCATCAACGAAAACGGACACTTTGCACCGGGCGGCTATGTGACAAAGGTGAGTGACGATTTCCGGGAGGTCTACCACGGCCCCCAGGACATTCCCGCTGAACACAGGGTTTTTGCTTACCCCCAGCTTTCGATCCGGGAGCAGATGGCCGCTTATCAAGAAATTATTGACGGTTCCTCAAAGGAGGGGTTCCGGCGGCTGACTGAAAAACACCATGAGGAACGGTAACTGGACTTCGAGACAATTTGTCCCAAGGCGAAAGGAGGCGGTGTAACTGATTGATGAAGAAATTTCCCGGAGCTCCATAGCGATTTCTGTCCGGGCCAGCAAACTGACAGCCCGGGGGCTGGCCTATGTGCTCCGGGCGGCGGGCCGCCAGATCGCCAAACGGCATAAGAAAGCCCAAAGGCCCCACGGCAGGCAGAGCGTGAAAAAGCTCATGGCTCACGGCGAAAATGTGAACAGCATCGAGGTGGAGGCCCCGAAGCTCTTTGACCGCATGGCCCGCCGTTTCAATGTGGACTATGCTTTTTACAAAACCGGGCCGGACAAATACCTGCTGTTTTTCAAGGCAGGACAGGCGGATGCAATTACCGCCTGTTTTGAGCGGTACTCCCGCAGGCTGTTGGAACAGTCAAAATCCAGCCGCATCCCCATCCGGGAACAACTCAAAAAAGCGGCGGAACAGCTTGTAAAGGAACCGCTCAAAACACAGGAACGGACAAAGGAGGTGGTTCGTGAAGAACGATAGCATCAAAAAATACCTTATTCCTAACATTCCGTATCTGTTTATCCTGTGGGCCTTTCTCAAGCTGGGGACGGCCTACCGTCTGGCGGCGGGTGCGGATTTTGCTCATAAGCTCATGGGGCTGGGCCAGACCATTGGCCCGGCCTTTGCTGACTTTGCCCCGGGGCTTGCTCCCTTTGACTGGCTCGTTGGCATTGTAGGGGCTGTGGCGTTCCGGGTAATGGTCTATGTGAAAAGCAAAAACGCCAAAAAATTTCGGCGGGATGAGGAGTATGGATCAGCCCGTTGGGGCTGTCCGAAAGATATAGCCCCTTTCGTAGATCCAAAGTTTGAAAACAACATCATTCTGACCGGGACGGAGTTCCTTACCATGAATACCCGTCCGAAAAATCCGGCCAACGCCCGCAATCTCAATGCCTGTGTGATCGGTTCGTCCGGCTCCGGCAAAACCCGGTTCTGGCTTACCCCGCAGATTTTGCAGGCCAGCGCAGATAAAAACGGCGGATGCAGCTATGTGTGTGTCGATCCCAAAGGAGGCGTTCTCGGGCAGGTGGGTCACTTCCTGCAAAAGCGTGGGTATCGGATCAAGGTGTTCAATTCCATTGATTTCACAAAATCCATGCACTATAACCCGCTGGCGTACATCCGCAACGAGGCCGACATTCTTAAATTTGTGGACGCTCTCATTTCCAACACAAAAGGCGAAGGCAAGGAAGGCGATCCATTCTGGACAAAATCGGAAACCCTGCTTTACTGCGCCCTCATCGCCTATATCATTTTTGAGGGCCCCGCCGAGGATCGGAACATGAACACCTTGGTTGACATGATTTCCGGGATGGAGGTCAAGGAGGATGACGAGGATTTTATGAACGCCGTGGACTATATGTTTGCGGGCTTGGAAAAACGAAAGCCGGATTGCTTTGCGGTCAAGCAGTATAAAAAGTACAAACTGGCCAGCGGCAAAACAGCAAAGTCGATCCTTATTTCCTGCGGCGCAAGGCTGGCTCCCTTTGACATCCCCCAGCTTCGGGAGGTCATGGCCTATGACGAGCTGGAGCTTGACCGCATCGGGGATCGGAAAACGGCGGTGTTCTTTATCATCTCGGACACTACGCAAACCTATAATTTCCTTGTGGCTCTGGCCTTTTCGCAGATGTTCAATCTGCTGTGCGAGAGGGCCGACAATGTTCACGGAGGCCGCCTGCCCCACCATGTACGGGTGCTGTGGGACGAGGCCGCCAACACAGGGCAGGTTCCCCAGCTTGAAAAGATCGTGGCTGTCATCCGTTCCCGTGAAATCAGCTTGACGCTGTTCTATCAGCAGTTGGCTCAGTGTAAGGCGATTTACGATAAACACGCCGAAACCATTTTGGGAAATATGGACAGCGTGATATTTCTCGGAGGCCGGGAGGCCAGCACCATCAAGGAAATATCCGAGAACTGGCTGGGTAAGGCTACAATCTCCATGCAGACGGACAGCCGCTCCCGTGGCCAGTCGGAAAGCTACAGTCAAAATAACCAGCGGCTGGGCCGGGAGCTGATGACACCCAGCGAACTGGCGACCATGCTCGGGGATAAGTGCATTTTACAGCTTCGGGGCCTGCCCCCGTTCTATTCCCCGAAATACGATTTGAAAAAGCACCCGAACTACCGATATACGGCTGAAGCCGACAAAAAGAAAAACGCCTTTGATCTCGACAGGCTCATTAACCGCAAAAGGCGGCCCGGGCCGGACGAGCTGTGTGAGGTGTATGCCGTGGCTGTGCCGGACGATGGGCTCACAAGCGAGGACGAGGACATCCTCAATTATGATGACATCGACGATCCGGACGCCTTTGCATAAATAGGGCTTTGGGACAAAGTGTCCCGAAGTATGTAACCTGCCGCCAGAAATGGCGGCTTTTTTCATGGCCGGGAATACCCCGGAGAAAAGGAGGCTCTATGCAGTTTTTCACTTCCGCTATTGATACTTTGCAGACTCTTGTTGTAGCCCTCGGCGCTGGACTTGGCGTGTGGGGCGTTGTCAATCTGCTGGAGGGCTATGGATCGGACAACCCAGGTTCCAAGAGCCAGGGCATGAAGCAGCTCATGGCTGGCGGCGGCATCATCCTTTTGGGAACCACGCTGATCCCCCTGCTGTCTGGCTTGTTCTAAGGAGGGCTTATGGATTTTCTCACCGACTGGCTCACGAACTGGCTGAAAGAGCTGTTGATCAGCGGTATCATGGGGAACCTCGAAGGGCTCTTTGATACCGTCAATGCCAAAGTCGGAGAGATTGCGGTACAGGTAGGGACTACCCCGGCGGCATGGAACGCCGGGGTTTTCTCCCTTATCCGCCAGCTTTCCGAAACGGTGATCCTGCCGATTGCCGGATTGGTGCTGACCTTTGTTGCCACCTACGAGCTGATACAGATGCTTTTGGAAAAGAACAATATGCACGAGTTTGATGTGGCGAATATCTACAAATGGGTATTCAAAACCGCTTGTGCCATCCTCATTCTTTCCAACACCTTTGATATTGTCATGGCGGTGTTCGATGTGTCGCAGAGCGTGATTGCGGATGCGGCGGGGCTCATCCAAGGCTCCACCGACATTACGCCGGATATGCTGGCGGAGCTGGAAACCACGCTGGAGGGCATGGACTTGGGGCCGCTCCTTGGCCTGTGGCTCCAGTCCTCTGTAATCGGGCTGACCATGCAGATTATGGGGATCATCATTTTTGTTCTGGTGTACGGAAGAATGATTGAAATATATTTAATGACCAGTCTGGCCCCCCTTCCCGTTGCCACGCTTTCCAACCGAGAGCTGGGCGGTACAGGGCAGAACTACCTAAAATCCCTGTTCGCCGTGGGCTTTCAAGGGATGCTCATACTGGTCTGTGTTGCGATCTATGCGGTGCTCATCCAGGGCATCGCCACAGGCGGCGATCCGATTGGAGCGATATGGGGAACCGTAGGCTATACGGTTCTTTTGTGCTTCATGCTGTTTAAGACAGGCGGCATCGCCCAGCGCATCTTCGGGGCGCATTAAACGGACGGACTTCGGGACAATTTGTCCCGAGGCCGGGAAAGGAGGAAACAATTTTGAGTAAGGATGTCATATTAACCCCGGAACAGATCGCCGCCGAGGAGCGGCGCTGGCTGTTCGATGCGCCGATTGCGGAACTGGCCGAGGTAAAAGGCGTGACGGTGGACGAGGCGGTTAAGCTGCGGACGGACGCAATTTTGCAGGAGGCCGCTGTTCCCATCGAAGTCACGGTTCGCCCGATTGAGCCCCAGGGCAAGCTCATCGGCTTTGCCAGCGTCAACTATGGCGGTGTAGTGATTGACGATTTCAAGGTGGTGGATGGTAAGAACGGGATTTTCCTTGGAGCTCCCAGCAAACCCGATCCCACCAGCAGGACAGGCTACCGCTCCACGGTGCGGATCAATGACCGGGCCACCCAGGAGCGGCTCAATGCGGCGGGAGCCCAGGCATACCATTCAGCGGTGGAAAAGCTCATCGCCCGGGCCGAGGCAGTCCGCCCCACCCCGATTAAGGAGCAGATGGCACAGGCCGCAAGGGAGGCCGGGAAGGAAAATGCCGCCCGAACCGCCCCGGCAAAGAAGAAGGAGGCCCGGGATGACAGGTGATGTGACCTCGAGACAAATTGTCCCGAAGTCTCCAGCCTGCCCGGAGGGGCTGTTTTTGATGGACGGGATTGAAGGGCTGCGCTCTTTGCCGAAGCACTCGGTTGATATGCTCCTAACCGATCCGCCCTATGGCACTACCCGGAACTTTTGGGATGTGCCGCTCCCGCTCCCGGAGCTGTGGGAGGCGGTCAAGTGGGCGGTCAAGCCGGATGGCGCAGTGCTGTTTTTCGCACAATGCCCCTATGATAAGGTGCTGGGGGCATCCAACCTCTCTATGCTCCGCTATGAATGGGTGTGGTACAAAAGCAGGTGTACTGGCTTTCTCAATGCAAGGCGGGCTCCCTTAAAACGGACGGAAAACATTCTGGTGTTTTATCAAAAATTGCCCTATTACGATCCGCAGTTTGAACAGGGCAAGCCCTATAAGAAAATTTCCCGGACAGGGGACAACAGCCCCAACTATGGAAAATTCCTGCGTTCCAGCAGCGGATCAGAGGATGGCCTTCGTTTCCCCGGAAACCTGCTGGCCTTTTCTTCCGTACAGCGTACCGTCCACCCCACGCAGAAACCCGTGGAGCTGTGCGAGTATCTCATCAGAACCTATACCCGGCCCGGGGAGGTAGTGGCAGACATCTGCGCTGGCTCCGGCACGACTGCTGTGGCTGCTGTCAATACGGGCCGCCGCTTTGTATGCTTTGAAACCGCCCCGGCCTTTTACGCCCCGGCTACAGAACGCATCCGGCTGGCTACTGAGGCGGTCAAAGCCGGGCAGAAAGGAGTATGACTATCGGAAACTATTCTATCATTTACGCCGATCCCCCTTGGCAGTACCAGCGCAGTAAGGTACAGGGGGCGGCAGAAAACCATTATCCCACAATGGGGATTGACGAGCTGTGTGCGCTCCCGGTGGCTGATCTGGCCGCCCCGGACAGCGCACTTTTTTTGTGGGCGACTTTCCCCCAGCTCCCGGAGGCCCTGCGGCTCATAGAGGCGTGGGGCTTCCGCTATAAGTCTGTGGCCTTTGTCTGGCTGAAAAAGAATAAAAAGGCAGACAGTTGGTTTTATGGTCTTGGCTTCTGGACGAGGGGAAATGCGGAAATCTGCCTGCTGGCTACCAGGGGCCATCCCAAACGGAAGGCGGCAAATATCCATCAGTTTATCATTTCCCCGATTGAAGCCCACAGCAAAAAGCCGGACGAGGCCCGGGAAAAGATCGTGACCCTTATGGGCGACCTGCCCCGGGTGGAGCTCTTTGCCAGACAGTCCCCGCCCGGCTGGGAGGTGTGGGGAAATGAAGTGAAAAGCACGATCCCGGACTTTGGGACAAAGTGTCCCGAGGTTAAAGGGGCCGGAAAGGAGGCTGATCCATGCCCTATGTGAATGTACCCAACGACCTGTCAAAAGTAAAAACCAAAATGGCCCTAAACCTTACCAAGCGCCAGCTCATCTGTTTTGGCTGTGCGGCGGCGGTAGGCATCCCGTCCTATCTGCTGGCCCGAGGATCTATCGGTAATACCGGGGCCATGTTCCTTATGTTGGCCGTGATGCTCCCGGCGTTTCTTCTGGCCATGTATGAAAAAGACGGGCTCCCAGCGGAAAAGGTGCTGAAAAACATCATACGGGCCCGGTTTCTGCGGCCCGGAGTCAGGCCCTATCAGACACAAAACATTTACGCCCCCTTTGCCGGACGGGGCGCTGTGAGAAAGGAGGATGCGATTGCGAAAGGCAAATCAAACCAGCGGAAGAAAAACCGCAAAGGCTAAAAACAGGGCGGCCCTGTCCGCCCAGCAGACGATCCCCTATGTGGCGATGCACCCGGACGGGGTATGCAAGCTCCCCGGCGGGCTCTACACAAAGACCGTGGAATATGAGGACATCAATTATTCCGTGGCATCCACCGAGGATCAGACTGCAATCTTTGGCGGCTGGAGCTCATTTCTCAACTACTTTGACAGCTCCCTGCCGTTCCAGCTTTCCTTTATCAACCGCCGCTCCCACTCCCGGAGCCGCTATAAGGTAAACATTCCCCAGGTGGATGATGATTTTAACAGCGTCCGGGAGGAATTTACCGGGATGCTGAAAAACCAGATCGCCCGGTCTAACAACGGGATTGAACGCTCCAAGTACATTACTTTCGGCATCCCAGCCGGAGGGATCGTGGAGGCCCGGCCCCGTCTGGAGCGTGTGGAGGCCGATGTGATGGGCAACTTTAAGCGGCTGGGTGTTCCCTGTGAACCGATGGACGGGCGGGCAAGGCTGGCCCTGCTTCACAGCCAGATGCATCCGGGCAACCGGGAACCGTTCCGCTTTTCATGGAAGGACATCCCGCAGACGGGGCTCGGCACCAAGGACTATATCGCCCCGGACAGCTTTGACTTCCGGCACTCCCGCCTGTTCCGGGTGGGCCAGTATTGGGGCGCTGTTTCCTACTTGCAGATTTTAGCGTCTGAGCTCTCGGATAAACTGCTGGCGGAAATTCTGGAGCTGGATGCGGAAATGACCGTAACCCTCCATATCCAGACGGTGGATCAGCTAAAGGCTATCAAAACCATCAAGGGAAAAATCTCCGACATCGGAAAAATGAAGGTGGAGGAACAGCGGAAGGCTGTCCGAGCCGGGTACGATCCCGACATTCTCCCGCCCGACCTCATTACCTTTTCCAAGGATGCGGCGGAGCTTCTTGCTGACCTCCAGTCCCGCAACGAGAGAATGTTCCTTTTGACTTTTACGGTAGTCAATATGGCCCCTACCCGCCAGCGGCTGGAAAACGATGTGTTTACCGTGGGCGGCATCGCACAGAAATACAACTGCGCCCTCAAGCGGCTGGACTGGCAACAGGAGCAGGGCTTTGTGTCCTCGCTGGCTCTCGGCTACAACGAAGTGGAGATCCAGCGTGGTATGACAACCAGCTCCACGGCAATTTTTATCCCCTTTATGACAAGGGAGCTGCGGATGGACGGGCAGGCCCTCTACTATGGCATGAACGCCCTTTCCCACAATGTCATCATGGCTGACCGTAAAAAGCTGAAGTCGGCCAACGGAATGTACCTCGGCTCTACGGGCTCGGGAAAATCCTTTGCGGCAAAGCGGGAACTGCTCAATGTCTTTCTGACCATTCCCCAGGATCGGATTATCATTGTTGATCCGATGGGTGAATATGCCCCGCTGGTTCGCAGGCTGGGCGGACAGGTGATCGAGATTGCCCCGGACAGCCCCCACCACCTAAACCCGATGGATGTGGAGCTCAACATGGCCGCCGGGGAGAGCCCCCTTTCCATGAAGGCGGATTTCCTGCTTTCCCTGTGCGAGCTGGTGGTAGGCGGAAAGGAAGGCTTACAGCCCATCGAAAAGACAGTTGTTGACCGCTGTGTGCGGCTGGTGTACCGGGAACAGGCCCTTGGGCTTGATACGGGAAAAACCCCGCTTTTGCAGGACTTGTACGAGGAGCTCTTGAAACAGCCGGAGCCCGAGGCCCGGCGTGTGGCAACCGCCCTTGAGCTCTACTGCACCGGCTCCCTCAACCTGTTTAACCATCCCACGAATGTGAAAACCGACAGCCGGGTGGTGTGTATCGTGCTGAAAAACATGGGAGAAAACCTCCGCAAGATCGCCATGCACATCACAAATGAATTTGTGTCCCAGGCGGTAGATACCAACTTCCGGGAGGGCGTGGCGACATGGTGCTATTTCGATGAGTTCCATGTCCTGCTCCGTGATCCGCTGACCGCCAGCTATTTTGTGGCGGTGTGGAAAATGCTGAGAAAGAAAGGCTGCGTTCCCAGCGCCCTCACGCAGAATGTGAAAGACCTTCTGGCCAGCCGGGAGATCGAGAACATTCTGGACAACACCGACTTTATGATTTTGCTCTCGCAGGCGCAGAGTGACCGGGCGATTTTGGCAAGACAGCTCGGTATTTCCGAGCACCAGCTTTCCTACATTACCCACTCTAATTCCGGCGAGGGCCTGCTGTTTTACGGGAATGTGACCATCCCGTTTGTGGATCGGTTCCCGAAGGGGGAAATCTATGACCTCTTAACCACCCGACCGGAGGATATGAAGAATGAAGCGAAAACCGAATAAACCACGCCCGGAGTCCCAAACGCATACGGAACCCGGAAACGGGGCTGCCGAGCCCGAGGGCTCTGCTTTTGGGGCTGGCTCTGAACAGGAGCCCGGGGCGGCTGGCACTTCGGGACAAAGTGTCCCAAAGTCAAAATTCCGGCAGAAAAGCCAGCAGGAACAAGCGGCGGCATCCAAGCTCCGCATGGAAAAGCGGGGCGAAAAACGGGAGGCCGCCCGGGAAAAGCTGGCAAAGCAGAAGCCGCCCAAACAAAAAGGCCCGATCCGTAAGGCGGCGGGGGCCGCCGGATGGAGCGTTCACGGCTTTGTGCATGGCAAGCTCTACGAGGTGGAACAGGAAAATGTAGGAACGGAAGGGGCCCACCGCTCGGAGCTTGCCGGGGAGGTTGTCCTGCGGCATGGCTCCCGGTTTGTAAAGCGCAAAGTCCGGGAGCATCCGGCAAGGGCGGCCAGCCGGGCCGAGGCCAGGTATCAGGAAGCGGCGGCGGATTATCATTTCCACACCGCCGCACAGGAGCACCCGGAGCTTTTCCAAAACTATTTTACCCGGTACTGGCAGAAACAGCGGCTTAGAAGGCAATACCAGAAGCGGGCGAAGGAGGCCGCAAAACAGAGCGCAAAAGCCGCCGGGAAAACAGCCGCCGCCACGGAAAAGCTGACAGCCCGGGTCGCCGGGTTTGTGAAGCGCCATCCAGTCGGATGCCTGCTGGCGCTGGCCTGTGTCCTTGTGATCGTCCTGCTCCAGTCCTGTTCGTCCTCGCTGGTGTCCATCGGCAACGCCGGAGCCGGGGCGCTGGGAGCCACCACTTACCCCTCTGCGGATGAGGCGATTTTAGGGGCGGAGGCGGCTTATGCCGGGCTGGAGGCAGAACTGCAAACCTACCTTGATACTTACGAAAGCACCCATGATTATGATGAGTACCACTTCGATCTGGACGAGATCGAACACGATCCCTATGTGCTCATTTCCCTGCTGTCGGCACTCCATGAGGGGGAATGGACGCTTTCACAGGTGGAGGGCTCCCTGCAAATGCTCTATGACCGCCAGTATATTCTGACGGAGCGTGTGGAGGTGGAGACACGCTATGACAGCGACGATGAACCCTATTCGTGGTACATCTGCTATGTGACGCTGGAAAACAAAAACCTGTCCCACCTGCCTGTTTCCTTGTTGAGCGAAGAACAGATGTCCCGGTATTCCATCTATATGTCCACCCTCGGCAACCGTCCCGACCTGTTTCCCGACTCTCCCTATGTGGACAAATACATTACCAACCCGCCGGAGGGCTATGAGGTTCCGGGGGAATATCTGGACGATGAAACATTCGCCGCTATTTTCTCGGAGGCAGAGAAATACATCGGCTATCCCTATGTGTGGGGCGGCTCCAGCCCGTCTACATCCTTTGACTGCTCCGGCTATGTGTCATGGGTGATCAATCATTCCGGCTGGAATGTGGGCCGCCTTGGGGCGCAGGGGCTTTACAACATCTGCACTCCGACCAGCTCCCCAAGGCCCGGTGACCTTGTGTTTTTCAAGGGAACCTATGATACCCCGGGCGTGAGCCACTGTGGGATTTATGTAGGCGATGGGCGGATGCTCCATTGTGGCGATCCCATCGGATACGCAAACTTAAATACAAGCTACTGGCAGTCTCATTTTTACGCCTACGGGCGTTTACCATGATTGGAGGTCATTTATGGCAACAGCAAAAAGCATGAAAATCCAAGCCGAGATTGATAAGGTCAAGGCCAAAATCAGCGAACAGCAGGCCCGGCTCAAGGAGCTGGAGCAGAAAAAGCTGGAGGCGGAAAACAGCGAGATCGTGGACATCGTGCGTGGCATGAGCATCCCCCTTGCGGAGCTGCCCCTGCTGTTTGAAAAGCTGAAAGGCGGCGGGGCTTTGGGACAAAGTGTCCCGAAGTCCGAGGATAAGGAAAAGGAGGAAAACTGAATATGAAACGGTTTCAAGTTTTGACAGCGGCGCTTTGTGCCGCTGTTTTGTTATGCGGCTTTAGCGTTCCCGCCTATGCCTACGCAGGCGGCGAGGGCGAGGACTACGGCGATCCCACAATGGAAACCCCGGCCC
The DNA here is from genome assembly GCF_029076575.1 of Faecalibacterium sp. DFI.5.82. NCBI lineage: Bacteria > Bacillati > Bacillota > Clostridia > Eubacteriales > Oscillospiraceae > Faecalibacterium > Faecalibacterium sp. DFI.5.82. Next base: position 100,507 of record NZ_JARFIS010000003.1, on the reverse strand, counting down.
CGGAGCCGACTATTACGCCGGGCGAGGGCTTTTCTGAGGAGGGAAACCTTGTAACCCGTGATCTGCTCTATGACGAGCACACCAACAAGCAGTTTATTACCGTCCAGACCAGCGGCGGCAATACCTTTTACATTGTCATTGATTATGACAAGCCTGTGGACGAGGAAGGTGAACAGTATGAAACCTACTTTTTCAGCGTTGTGGATGAGGGGGATCTGCTGGCCGCAGCCGAGGCCGCTGGCGTGGAACAGGCGGTCTGCTCCTGTCCGGAGAAATGTGCGGCGGGGACTGTGAATACAGACTGCCCGGTGTGCTCCGTCAATATGGGGAAATGCGTAGGTGCAGAGCCGGAGCCCGAGCCTGCCCCGGAGCCTGAGCCGGAACCCGAGAAGCCGGGCAACGCCGGGATGATCCTTTTGGTGCTGGCTGTCATGGGCATCGGCGGCGGGGCCGCATGGTATTTCAAGATTTACCGTCCGAAACACCAGCAGGCTGACCAACCCGAGGAGGACGATGGCGGGGAGTACCCGGGCTATGACGAGTTTGAAGATGACGGCCCCCCGTGGGACGAGGAGGACGAAACCGAAGAAAAGGAGGAAATCAGATGAATTTTACCAGCAGTCCCTTTGAACGAATGATGAAAGAAAAACCCCGTCCCCAGGCTCCTGCCAAGAACAGGCCGCCCAGAGGCTCCGCCTGTTATGGCTGCTGTTACTGGCGGGGGATCGCCTGTGTGTCCTGCTACAAGGAGCTTTTGAAGGCCGAGGCTGGCGGGAGGTGATGGATTGTCCCGTGAACTGACACGCAAAGAAAAGACAGCGATCCGCTCTCTTGTGGTAACATGGTGCGCCAACTATGACCGGGAATACGGATGCCTGCCGCTGGATAGCGATTGCTATATGCTGGGTAAATGCTGGACGGGATCATACTGCCGCTATTTCCGGGAGTCCGTCCTGCCCCTTGATCCGGCGCTGGAAGTGGCTCTTATGAGCGAGGGCCCAAGGCCAGATTTTAAGATATGCCCGGTATGCGGCGGGCCTGTTCCCCCGGACAGGCGGCAGGCGTACTGTTCGGCGGCCTGTGCAAAGAAAGCCCACCGCCGCCAGCAACGGGAATATATGCGGAAAAAGCGGGGTGCATCCGTTGACAATTAGGGCCTGAAAAACCCGCTTATAGCAAGGCTTTCCGGGGCCGTTCCGTTGGCCTGCCGTATCATTCTACGGTATGGCCCCGTTTGCCCCGATGCTGTCAACATCCATACAGCGGGACTTTGGGACATTTTGTCCCGAAGTACCTGCTTTCTGAGAGGAGGTACTATGGACAAAAATCAAGGCTATTCCATTTTGAAGGCTGTGATGCTGGAAAATGGCAGGGGCTTTGCGCTGGGGCATCATCCCACAGCTCCATCCCCCTATGTCACATGGGCCTGTTACGATGATAAGAACGGCCAGCGGCAGTATGAATGGGGACATTACGGCAACGATCTGGCCGCTATGGAACAGGATTTTTCAGACCGGGTAAAGGACTATCAGCGGCTTTACCATGTGGGGATCGTGCAGACCGAGGCCCCCGGCCTTTACAAGTATTACTCTACCCAGCGGCCTGTGGACATCGGGACATTCCCCAAACCGCCCCACAATGCCCCGGATGAGATCGTCAACTATGACCGCCGCATCCCGGTGGAGGGCGGCGCATTTCTGGCATGGGGGCATCTGACTTATACAAGGCCGCTGACCGAAAAGGAGGCGTCTGACTATGAGCTCCGTCCTGCCCCCGTCATTTCTGAATTATCCCGAAAAAACGATGACAGGCCCCTCTCGATTGCCCAGCAGATGAAAGAGGCCGGAGCTCTGGCCGAAGCCAGCCAGGGCGATCCCATCCATAAGAAAAAGGCCCCCGACCGGGGCGACCGATAGGAGGATTTGTATGGAAGAAAGATATAACCCGATGAAAAGTGCGGAGATCGCCACCGAGCACAATTACAATATGCTGGACGGTGTTCTCAATAACCAGGCCCCACCCCCGGAGGAAAAGGAGCTGGATAAGGTTAAGGAACCGCCCCACAAGCGCCGGAGCCGGGAACGGGAGGAACGATGACAAAGAAACGCCGCCGCCCGATCCATCTCCATGTGATGGTGTCCGAGGAGGAGCAGGCCCTTATTCAACAGCGCATGGCCGAGTCGGGCATCCGCAATATGGGGGCCTATATGCGGAAAATGGCCCTCAATGGCTATGTGCTCCATGTTGACCTCTCGCCCGTCCGGGAGTTGGTATCGCTCCAGCGGCGGTGCTCAAACAACCTCAATCAAGTGGCGATCCAGGCCAACACCTACGGCGGGATTTACCCCGAGGAGATCGCCGCTTTGCAACGGGACTATGCCGCCCTGTGGGGGCCGCTGTCCGATCTGCTGAAAAAGCTCTCCGCATTGGTGGAGCTCTGATCCTGCCGGGGAGTGGCGTATGCCGCTCCCCGGTTTTCACTACTTCGGGACAATTTGTCCCGAGGTGCTGAAAGCCGGAGGCATCCTTGTTGTCCCTCCCGGACAGAGGTATAATTATCATGTAAGGAACCATAAACCACACTTTTCAAGGAGGTATCAAGCGATGCGGATCATTCTGAAAGTTTTAGCGGCCCCCTTTGTTCTGGCCCTCACGCTCCTTGTGGCAGTATTGAATTTTGCTTTTTCCTTTGCGTCATGGGTGTTCTGCGCCCTGTCCTTTCTCTGTCTGATCGGAGCCCTGTTTGCTTTATTCACGGGGGATCGCTGGGGCATACAGGGGCTTGTGATCGCCTTTGCTGTTTCGCCCTTCGGCCTGCCCGCTGTGGCGGAGTGGCTCATTGACAAGCTGGACAGTCTCAACTACTCGCTAAAGAGTTTTATCACAGGATAACGCTTTGGGACAATTTGTCCCGAAGCCCCCTGCGGCGGCTGGACGGACAGCCGCCGTTTTCTTTGTTTGCGCGCCATGGGCGCGCTCTAACGGGTGTAAGTCCCGAACACGCCCAGATAGTGGGAAGTGTATAGCCGAACAGCAAGGGTGTCCACCGTGAGGTGGAATCTGAAGGAAGCTGTAAGCAAATCTCCGGTCCGACGGACAGAAATCACATATAAGGCTAGGCTACGAGAGATAAGTTGGCAAAGAACAACGAAATCTAATAACTATCACTTTTGTAGTAGCAGAGTAAATGTGGCGGATATATGGAGAGAAAGAGCGAGCACCTTAAGCGTGGAGATCTCACAGAGGTTCCATTAGCCTAGTAACAACGAACTGTGAGAAGTCAGCAGAGCCCATAGTAGTGAAGAAGTCTCTGTAATGGAGATGGAGCAAAGGGGCGAACAATCAATAAGTTTGAGTAGGTCTCGTATTGCAGAGGAGACATTCATCTGCCGTAACCAATCGGGTAAAGGGTGGTCAAATCAAGCGAGACGGAAAGGAAAGAACGCATGGACACAAGTAGTCTAATGGAGCAGATACTATCTAGCGATAACCTCAACAGGGCATATCTGCAAGTCGTACGAAATAAAGGTGCAGAGGGAGTGGACGGAGTGAAGTACACAGAACTCAAAGAACATCTTGCAAAGAACGGCGAAAACATCAAGGAACAGTTGAGGGCGAGAAAATATAAACCTCAGCCAGTACGAAGAGTGGAGATACCAAAGCCTGATGGCGGTGTCAGAAACCTGGGAGTACCAACAGTGACAGACAGATTTGTACAACAAGCCATTGCACAGGTATTAACGCCAATCTATGAGGAACAGTTCCATGACCACAGTTATGGATTCAGACCGAACAGATGTGCACAACAAGCAATTCTAACAGCACTTGAAATGATGAATGACGGTAATGAGTGGATTGTAGACATCGACTTGGAAAAGTTCTTTGACACAGTAAATCATGATAAGCTCATGACTATCATAGGCAGAACTATTAAAGATGGAGATGTTATCTCTATCGTAAGAAAGTACCTTGTCAGTGGAATCATGATTGATGATGAATATGAGGACTCTATCGTGGGAACACCCCAGGGAGGAAATCTCTCGCCGTTACTGGCAAACATCATGCTGAATGAACTCGATAAAGAAATGGAAAAGCGTGGGCTTAACTTTGTAAGATACGCGGACGACTGCATCATTATGGTCGGAAGTGAAATGTCTGCCAACAGAGTCATGAGAAATATTTCACGATTCATTGAGGAGAAACTGGGGCTTAAGGTCAACATGACCAAGAGTAAGGTAGACAGACCACAAGGACTTAAATACCTTGGATTTGGATTCTACTTTGATACAAGAGCACATCAATACAAGGCGAAACCGCATGCAAAATCAGTAGCGAAATTTAAGAAGAGAATGAAAGAGCTCACGTGCCGTAGCTGGGGCGTTAGCAACAGTTATAAAGTGATGAAACTCAATCAGCTTATCAGAGGGTGGATTAACTATTTCAAGATAGGTAGTATGAAAACACTTTGTAAAGAGATGGACGCAAGAATTCGTTGCAGACTGCGCATGTGCATTTGGAAACAATGGAAAACTCCGCAGAACCGCATAAATAACTTGATAAAACTCGGAGTAGATAAGGATACAGCAAGGATTACAGCCTATACGGGTAATCGAATAGCATATGTTTGTCAGCGAAGAGTTATGAATTTTGCAATAAATAAAGAAAGACTAACCCGTTTTGGATTAGTTTCTATGTTAGATTACTATACTGAAAGGTGTGTTACTTGTTAAATTGATTGAACCGCCGTGTACCGAACGGTACGCACGGTGGTGTGAGAGGTCGGAATTTCTCATTTAGGAGAAATTCCTCCTACTCGATTGGAAGGAGGTGTGCTCACGGCTACAACTTATATCCGGCCCTACAAGGTGGCGGCTGGGAAAGGCGCTGTCCAGACAATGGAGGAACGCTTTGACTATGGGCTTAATCCGAAAAAGCTGGGAGCCCTGTCCTCATACCTCTGCGATCCGGCCACGGCTCCCGCTGAGTTTCTGCTGGTAAAGAGCCAGTACCAGGCGGAAATGGGCCGGGCCGTAGAGCGTGGAGCCCTGTTTTTTCAAATCCGGCAGGCGTTCCCACCCGGCGAAGTAACAGCAGAGGAGGCCAACCAGATCGGCTATGAAACAGCCATGCGCTGGACAAAGGGAAAGTATCAGTTTTTTGTCTGCACCCACACAGACAAGAGCCACCTCCACAATCACATTTATTTTAATTCAACGGCCTTTGACCGCTCTCGGAAGTTCCATAATTTTATCGGCTCCAGCTTTGCCCTGCGGCGGCTCTCTGACCGGGTGTGCATTGAGCATGACCTCTCTGTGATCCAAAATCCAAAACAGCACAGCAAGGGCCGGTATCTCCATTATGGCCAGTGGATTGGGGAAAAACCGCCCTCTGCAAAACAGCGGGTGCGGCTGGCCATCGTGGAGTCCCTGCAAAAACAGCCCGCCGATTTTCCGGCGTTTCTGAGGCTTATGGAGGAGTCCGGCTTTCTGGTAAAGCATGGCCGTGGCGGTGTGATCTCCTTCCTTGCTCCCGGGCAGGATAAGCCCACCCGCCTACGGGCATCCACCCTCGGGGATGGTTTTGATCCCGAGGACATCCGGGCTGTGATTGCCGGGGAGCGTCCGATCCCGGAGCTCCCGCAGGAGGCCCCGGCTCCTGCCCGTCGTGTCAATTTGATTATAGACATTCAAGAGCGCATGGCACAGGGCAAGGGCCCGGCCTATGAACGGTGGGCCAAGGTTTACAATCTGAAACAGATGGCTGCTGCGCTCCAGTACCTACGGGAAAATGATTTGATGGACTATGAGGCGCTGGCGGCCAGTACCGAAAAGGCGGTAGAGCGTTTTCACACGCTGTCTGAGGAATTACGGCAAACGGAGGCAGAGCTGGAAAAGACCTCCGGGCTCATGGCGGCTACGGTGGACTACGCCAAAACCCGGCCCATGTTTGACGGTTACAAGGCGGCCCGGTACAGTAAAAAATATCTGTCGGAGCATGAGGCGGAGCTTACCGCTTACCGGGCGGCCCGGGCCACTATGAACGAGCTTTTGGACGGTGCAAAGCTGCCGAAAATGGCGGATATGAAAAAGGCCCGCCAGGAGCTGGCGGGAAAGAAAAAAGCCCTCTATGCGGAATACCGCAAGGCCCAGGCGGATATGCGGCAGGCTGTGGCAATCAAGGCGAACATTGATCATCTGCTCGGCGTGACGGACGGGCGGGAAAATAAGGCCCAGGAGCGATAGCGACAGGCCGCAGACAACAGGCGCATAGCGCCGGGACTTTGGGACAATTTGTCCCGAAGTCCAGCGGGTTTGGGGAGCTCCCCAACAAGCATTTTTGCGGGCCTGCGGCCAGCAAAAATTTCGGAGTGTGGCCACACCCGAATTGCTTGCCATTTAGCGGCACCCCCGAAAAGCCCCCTAAAAACGAGAAAAACGAAGGCCCTCTTACTTGACCTCCGTTTCTCTGGCTTTTTGTAGTCCCTCTGCTGTGGCCTCCATGACCGTCAATTCCTTTTCGTCCATTGTATTGAGTAGCCTGTCAATATGCTGGCGGCAGTCGCTTTCGCCGTTCTGCCTGTCAGGATAAAAGAATTGGTCTACGGAAATGTCCAACAGGGTGACGATTTGGTAAAAGGTGTTCAGGCTCGGATGCTGGCCCCGGTTCTCAAAATACATGATGGAACGAGGGGTACGATCTACGAGCTGTGCAAGGTATTCCTGTGTCCAGCCTTTGGCTTCTCTTTTGCGCTTGATCTCCCGGCCTAATGCGTGGAAGTCAAGCCGCCTGGTGTCTTGGTACATTCTCATATCACCCCTATATTATTTTACATTTCGGGTTTGACTATGAGAACGAAACACAGTTTTATGTTTTAGTAGTATTTTATTGTCCGCTGACAAGGTTGCCGATGTTACACGGCCAAGGTATAATAACAGAAAGAAAATTTGAAAACTACACTTTAATCACAAAAATCTATGATACGCTATCTTTGGAGGTGTTACCATGCAAAGGATTTTAGTCGTTGAGGACGATTTTGATATTCAAGAACTTTTACAGAATTTTTTACAAGAAGCAGGATATGAAGTAGCTGTTGCAAATGATGGTGTCGAGGCACTCTCTTTATTTGCAGGCCAACGATATGACTTGATTGTATTGGACATTATGCTCCCCAAAATTGACGGTTACGGTGTCTGTGAATTGATACGCAAGCAATCTGATGTTCCTATCATTATGCTAACCGCATTAAGCGGAGAAGAAGATCAGATTAAAGGATTGGATTTGCAGGTGGATGACTACATCACAAAACCGTTTTCTATGCCTGTCCTGCTCCGCAAAATTGCGGCTGTACTTCGGCGCAGTAACCGGGAAACAGATGAAAAGTATCAAATCATTACTTATGGCAATTTGCTTTTGAACTGTGACAGCTACACCGCCACCGTGGACGGAGCTAATTTTGAACTGACACAAAAGGAATTTGAAATACTGCGGGAACTGCTGACCCATCAGGGCCGGATATTGACCCGGCAGAACTTGTTGGATAAGCTGTGGCGATATGATTTTTATGGGGACGAGCGTGTTGTTGATACCCATATCAAAAATCTACGAAAAAAATTGGGAATAGATTTCATTCAAACAATCAGAGGGGTGGGATATAAAGTTGATAAAGAGAATTAAAGGCAGTCTGTTTGCTAAAGTCTTTATTCTGACTGTGGCAGTTTTGCTCTGCGTGAGCTTTCTTGTCTATGGCGTTTTGGCTTGGTATATGCCTCAAACCTATTCTAACAAGCTCAATGCGGCATTAGATGAACAGACAAGCGACTTTATTTATGAATTAGAACATATCCGTATGCAGGATAGCGGCGGACTTTTTGATCAGTTTCTTCAAAACACGACAATTAGCATGGTGGAGCTTTATACTGCTGATGGTGTTCTGGTGGAAACACCGTCTAACCAAAATAGCTTTAACGATGGGATCACCGGGGAGGCTCTTGGCGGAGCATCTTATGAAAGTGCGCCGATTATATCCAACAGCTATTACTTCTCATTTGCAGATGATAATAGCCAATATATTTTAACAGTTTATGGAGAAGCCTCTCAAATCGCAGAACTGCGGCAATCATTTGTAAGCGTATTACCGATTTTGTTTTGCGTTATTCTCCTTGTATCGTTGGCAACTGCTTGGGTGTATTCTCGTATTATTACAAACCCGGTATTAAAAATCAGTCGGATTTCTAAAGAAATGTCTGATATGCGGCTGGAATGGCAACTTGAGGAACGCCGTTCTGACGAGCTGGGTGTACTGGAGAATAGCTTGAATACGCTGTCCCGGAAACTATCTGCTACCTTGGAGGAGTTGCAAAGTGCAAATCTCCAGCTCCAAAAGGATATTGAACATCAAAAGGCGCTGGAACGGGCACAACAGGATTTCTTTTCTTCCGCTTCCCATGAACTGAAAACCCCTATCACCATTATCAAGGGTCAATTAGAGGGGATGCTATTGGGTATAGGGGCATATAAAGACCACGAAAAGTATCTTGCCCGATCCTTGGAAGTTGCAGCTACGCTTGAAACGATGGTGCAGGAAATATTAACGATTTCAAGGCTGGAAACCAATGTCGATTTCAAAATGGAGCATTTTGATTGCGCTCCCATGATACATGGCTATTTGAGGGAGATTGATGATTTAGTGGCAACAAAAGAGCTACAAATACATCTTGCTATACAGTCTCCCGCTTTTATCAATGGGAACAAATTACTGATTGAAAAGGTGTTCTCCAATTTGATTTCAAATGCTGTAAAGTATTCGCCGCATGGAGCAAGCGTTGATATTATTTTACAAAATACCAACGGACGCTTTTTGTTCTCCGTAGAGAACACAGGTACACATATACCAGAAGATGATATTCCCAAATTGTTTGACGCTTTTTATCGTATGGAGCAATCCCGCAGTAGAAGAACAGGCGGTAGCGGCTTAGGGCTTTATATGGTTCAAAGAATTTTACAACAACATAACAGCTATTGTGAGGCTTGCAACACAGAAAACGGTGTTAAATTCTTCTTCACGATTTAGCGGACAATCAGCGGCAGGTGAACAACCTGCCGCTTTTTTTAACTACACATAAATCACAAACTAATCCCAAAGGTATCCCAAAATGCTTTGCTATACTTGGGGTACATTCAAAGAAAGGATTGGTAAACACTATGAGAAGAATGGCATTATGCGCTGCGTCCATGCTCTTGTTAGGCTGTTTGGCTGGATGCAGTACGACACCACAGAACAGCCAGGAACAAGGTAATCCCGTTATCAAGGAAGAAATCAGTCAACCTCTTGGCGGTTCTGAGGCGCTGGGAAACAGCGAGGACAGCTCGGCACTCTCCGCCGCAGACAAAGAAAAAATGTTTGCACCTTATGAACAATACGGGATGACCTATGACGCGGTCAAAGATGAACTTACCTATAACGGGAATTTGGTTCGCTGGTTTGAGGACTATTATCCCATCAGTAACAACGAAACCGCCGGTATTGATTTTCTAAATGAGAACGGCACAGTAGATGTGTATGCTGTACGGGATTTAGAGAGCTTTTCAAAAGCGGCTGACGGCTCCGTTGATCCGGCGGGTAAACTGATTGGCTTAAAAGAGTTTACCCAGCAGGAATTTGACGCACGGGATATTGAGGCGTTGAAAAACAGCACATCCGTTGCTATGGCAGGAACGCCGCTTGAAGATAGCGAAACTGCAAAGCTCGTTGCAGAGTATGAGACATTTGGAGTAACCTATGATGCCGAAAAAGATCAGTGGTATTTCAATGGTGAGGAAGTCCGCTATTTCCGGGATGTTCTCACTTCTAATGGTGAAAGTCTCACCAGCGGAAAATTCCGAGGCGAAATGAGAACGCTTGGAAGTGGTGTTGGCACAATAGACATTTATACCGTTCGTGATTACGGCCACTTGAACAGCGAACATCACGGAACATTAACTGGCATCGAGAAATACAGTCAAGAGGAATTTGACGAGCATACACAGGCCGGAATGTCTGGAAATCAGCCCATAGGTAATGCAAGCCATAACTAAACAAACCATCTATCTGCCGGACGACGGCAAAAGAAAAAAAGCCGTCGTAGAGCAGACAATTTGACACGCCCATTTGAAACGGCGGCTTTGATTTTCAGAGCCGCCGTTTCTCTTTGGATATTCAGTAACCCCACGGCGGCCCATAGGAGGGTGTCGCCGTGTCCATCTTACTTTCTCACAATTCCCATGACCTTCACCAGCTAAAAAAAGCGTAGCTCCCCCTCCGGGACAGTCTGGCTATGAAGGTACAATATATCAGTACAATTATGATAATGTAATTTCATGCGTCTGCATAGTGTCTTGCTGTGCGGGCGCTTTTTTGTGCTTCGAGACAAATTGTCCCGAGGTGCGGGGCGGCTCCCCAGGATGCCGTTCTCCGCCGAGCCCCGTTTCGGTCACTCATCCACCCAACACCGAAACGGAGGTTTATTTATGACTACAATCAATCTGAAGGATTTTTATTATTGGTACACACAGGATCAGTTTATCGAGGTTTCTGACGAGGTAGCCGAAGTGTTTATGTCCGATGCCCGGCACGAAATGGCCTACCAGCGGCGGCTCTCCCGGCATAAGGCGCAGTATTCTCTGGACTGCGATGACGGGATCGAATATTCCGCCTGCCTGTATGAGCCAACGCCCCAGGAGCTTCTGGAGCGCATGGAGCTGTTCATCCGTCTGTGGAACGCACTCAATTCTTTGCCGGAGATCCAGGGCCGCAGGATTGATGCCCACATCATTCTTGGAAAGAGCATCAAGGAAATTGCCGAGGCCGAGGGCGTACATGAGGAGTCTGTCCGCCAGTCGATCAAGCGTGGCCTTGAGCGTATGAAAAAAACTTTTTGATTTTTTCATTTTCCCCACTTGGAAATGATGAAAAAATGTCTCGGTTTATGAAAGGAGATATTCTTCTTTCCGCAGATAAGCAGCGGCGGCCCCGGGCATAGTCCGGGGAGCCGGGCGGCGGGTGCGCTGTGACTTTTTCTTTGGAAGAACGAGCGAACAACACCAACGCCGCAACTGGGCCGGGCCAACCCACGGCCACGATCCGGCATAGGACAGGCTGGCCGCCTGTCTCCCCGGCTGCCCTCTTATCTGCGAGGGAACGCCGCTCTGAGTATTGTTGTCTTTGGACAGGGCAAGAAAATGGGAGCGGCGTTCTCTATTTTATACTTACATGGAGTGAGACAAGAGGACAGCATCGTTTAGGTGCTGCCCTCTTGCGTTTCCCCGCGATATGCGGGAGGCATATCCTATTTTTGATAAGGAGGTTTTACCGTGAGATTAACGGCAAAGGAACTGGAACAAATGAAAAGCGTTGACATCGGCGCAGTGGCTCCCGAGTCCCTGCCGGATGTGAGCAGTATGGCCTTTGACACCTCTCTCCCCCGGGAGGAGCGGATCGCTCTGTTTTTGCAGGCGGTAGAAAATCCATACTGCTTTTGCATCGGTGGGATCGGTGTAAAGATTGAATTTGCGGAAAGCGGGCCGTCCTTGCAGGACACGCTGACGGACTTCCTGCTCCGGCAAAAAAGCGGGCTGTAACTTCGGTTATGGCCCGTTTCTACTTCGAGACAAAGTGTCCCGAGGCGGAGGCATCCTTGTTGTCCCGCCCGGGCAGAGGTATAATATAGATGTAATGTGATAGGGAAGGAGGAACAATGGCACGAACAAAAAACAGAGGATTGCAACAGAGTTTCTCTCCCTCTTATACCGTCCGCCGCTGGCGGCTGGGCGCATACATCCGGCTCTCCAAGGAGGACTTGAAAAAGGGAAAGGATGACAGCAACAGCGTCATCAACCAGCGTGATCTGCTCAATGACTTTTACCAGAAGCATATCGGAGAATTTGAAAGTGTTTCCGAATATGTAGACGATGGACACACAGGAACGGACGCCAACCGGGAGAACTTCCAGCGGCTCCTTTCCGATGTAATGAGCGGAAAAATTAACTGCGTGGTAGTAAAAGACCTTTCCCGTTTTGCGAGAAATTACAGTGATGCGGGAAGTCTGATTGATAACCTGTTTGTTCAGATGGGTGTCCGTTTTATCAGTCTTGCTGAAAATGTGGACAGCTATCTCAACCCGGACAGCGTTTCCAGTATTATCGTCCCGATTACGAATGTAATGAACGATCAATACTGCTACCAGACCTCAAAGAAGATCCGCCAGGTCTTTGACTACAAGCGGCGCAACGGGCAGTACATCGGCGCATTTGCCCCTTATGGATATGTAAAGCACCCAAAGGACAAGCACCAGTTGATCATCGATCCCGATGCCGCTGAAATCGTCAAACTTATTTTCTCTTTGTTTCTAAAAGGGACATCGAAACGGGCCATCGCTTTGTATCTGAATGAACACGGCGTACCCAGCCCCTCGGCTTATAAACTGCAAAAGGGCATACCTGTTTCAACAAGAGGATATGACGATCCTATGTGGGGAGCCCGCATGATCCACTCCATTCTTACGAACCCCACCTATACCGGGGATTTGGCGCAGGGCCGCAGTCGGGTAAAAAGCTATAAGGTACACGAGGTTGAAAGCGTCCCCCGTGAAGAATGGGTGGAAGTAGCTGGTACGCATGAGTCAATCATTGATTATGAAACCTTTGATAAGGTACAGGCTCTTTTACAGCGTGATACCCGTACTTCTCCAAAAGGCCGGGAAGTCCACCTGTTCAGCGGTTTTCTGAAATGTGCTGACTGCGGGCGGGCAATTACCCGGAGCGTAGGCAACAACAATAATGTGTACTATGCCTGTTCCACCTACAAGAACCGCTCTCGGACAGCCTGCACAATGCACTCGATCAAGCATAACCGTCTGGAGGCCGCTGTCCTCTTTGCGGTACAACAGCAAGTCCATCTGGCTGTTTCATACTCGGAAATGATTGCCCGCATTAACACCGCCCCAGTCAAAAAGAGCCAGTCCATCCGTTTGGAAGAACTGATTGCTGCGAAAGAGCGGGAACTGGCAAAAATCAGCCGCTACAAGCAGTCCCTTTATCAAGACTGGAAAGACGGGGAAATTACCCAGCAGGACTACCGGGATATGAAAGCCGATTATGAACGACAGATTATCGCTCTTACGGATGTGCTGGCCCGGCTGAACGCTGAACGGGCGGAACTGGCAAACGGTGTAAAGAGTGAACATCCCGCATTGGTGGCATTTACAAAACATCAAAATATCGACCAGCTTTCCCGGGAACTTCTCGTTGAGCTGATCGACCATATCAAGGTTTATGAGAATGGAAACATTAGTGTGAGATTTAAGTTTGCGGATGAATTTAGACGCATAGCAGAATACATTGAAATCAACACCACAAAACCCGCAGTAGCGGGCTAACCCCCGCTACATACCCCTTTGACAGTGTGTTTTCCTAATAGGAGCTAATCATATTGTGTTGATTTGTGCAAGCTCTTTTTCATACGCATCATAATCAATCGCTCGCAGCACCTGTAGTTGCTGATTCAGTTCCTGATTGATTTTCTCTATATATACTGCAAGGTCCGCATAGCTTAGGTCATATCGAATGATCAACTCTGCAAGCGCACGCTTTACCAGTTTATACCACGCAATCAAATTCAGGTGCATAAAGAAAACCAGCATATTTCCGCCAGACCGTACTGCTGCATCCACGCCATCAACAATACAGAGCGTGCCATTTCCGACCAACACCATCATCCGCAAGTCAGGCTGCTTGTCGGATGGTATGCACTCAGAAAGTTGCTTTTTATCTCCAAAGAACCGGCGAACTGACCAGATAAAGCGGATACTTAAATCACACAGCACAACGGGAATCGCCATGGTAAGACCCCACCGCGCATCATATCCATCTTGAAAAGCTTTCGTTGCAAGAACTGCTAATGTATTGCGATTTTCCCCAACTTGGAAACTGCCAAAATCACACAAACCAAATAGTTCGTAAAATGGAATCACTATGCCGCTTCCACGACCGCCATTAGCATTTCCACGACCACCAGAACTACCTGCGATGTCTGACATTAGATGACCAAACCAGTTTACAGTTCCGCAAAACAGCCGCGAAATAAAATCATGTCCTTGTAATTCACCCGTATCCGTCTGTATTGTAATCAATTGTCCGTTATCCAAAAACGTAGATGTCCCTGTAAACTGATTCACCAGTGAGAAGAATAGGCCAATAATATCCGGTGCATGAGCCAACGACTTCATATGGTGATTCCGAGTGGACATTTTAAACGCCCGTCCAACATCTGCTCCATATCTTTGGTCATAATTTACCGGAAATTTCTTTTCGAGAAAGCCAATTGCACTCGAAATACTTTTCTCTTTTCCTGCATGGGGAGTCCATCCGCAAATTTTCGCAAATCCCATTACAGCCTTATCTACCTGTGCATCCGTCCAACCACCCAGTTTGCTTTCTCCGGGCATTCCGACAAAAAAGGAATCCACAAGACCTGCTACTGCGCCACACCCCGTTGCCACAAGATAATCATATTTGTCACAGAGTTTCGCTCCCTGTTGTGCGATGATCTTCGCTTCTACCCGTTCAATTTCGGCTGTCGTTGCCATAGAGCTTCTCCATTATCTTCTTTTGATTACGAGTTTTCCTTTTGTATAGGATTGAAGCTTATAAAACTGCAGATAACGTGCAAGACCTAGTTTTAGAGGGCCTGCAATGAGTGCTGCCACTGCCGGGTTAAAAGCAGACGTCAACTCTGCTGAATAGCGCTCCATGATTTTGTCTGCATACGAAGTTACAATCGTGATTTCCGGTGCCTTTTCTTTTAAAGCATTACGCAACTCGGTTTCATTTGCTACAATCTTCATAAAATAGCCTCCTTAGTATTGGTTGTTCATCCTTTCGATTTCCTGCTTCATCTCCTGCACCAGCGTTTCCGGTGCAGTCACCTTGACCTTACTGCCCTGACTGAGCAGCCACATTTTCACGCCGGTGCCGAACACCTCTGCTTCAATGGAGCAAACACCCTCTTTTTCATCTACGACTTTTGCCATCGGGAACTTGTCCAGCACAGCTTCCACCGATGGGCCATAGTAGTTGAAACTGATTCTCTGCGGCTCACCGCCGAACATGAACTGAGTGCGGTTCTTATATTCACCCTCTTTGAAGCGGTCTTTATAAGGAACAGAGAACTTTTCTCCTGTTTCCTTGATGGAATGTATCCTATCAAGCCGGTAAATGGTGGGATAAGGATCGTTCTTTTTGTAAAAAGCCTCTCTGGTGGAATGATCTGTGATAACACCCATGAGATAGAAATAATACTCTGAGAACATCAACCCAACCGGCTCAACCATCCGTTTTACGATCTGACGATCCTTTAGCTTCCGATACTCAATTTCCAGCACCGACTGATTTCGGATGGCCTGTGCCACCATCCACAGATTATCCGGGTCAATGGCTGCATGAGCTGGGTCGTGATAGTGGAACAGCTCATTGCTGATAAACCACTCAATGTCGCTTTTTTCTTTCTGCGACACACAAAGATTCAGGATGATTTGTAATTGCTTCTCGACCTGCTCTTTGGTAAAAGCTCGGCTTTCCAGCAGAATCTTGCACAGGGCCAGAACCTCACCTTTGGAAAGTCGCTCAACCTCCTGCGTTATCAGACGGTAGCCGTTTTCCTTTTTGTCGTACTCGATCTTTCGTACAATGCCTTCTTTGGCGCACTGTTCCGAAAGAAAATCCCGGATACTGTCAATGTCTCTCTGAATGGAGCGGACGTTCACATGGTACTGCTCTGCGGCCTGTTGCTTATTGATGAGCTTACCGGAAAGAAAATCCTGATAAAGTTCCAAAACACGGGTCGTTTTTAAGGTGTCTGCTGTCATTGGCTTGTCCTTCTCTTTGGTTCAGCCCCATTATAACAACGAAGATGGACAGGGAGTGTCTACCATATCATTTTCTGGATCTTTTTACTACAAATTTTGTCGAATCGTTTTTCTTCTTGTATCATATCACCCAAATCAGACGGCAGTAATGTGATTTTTACTATTCAAAGTATACGACTTATACAATTATCGGTCAAGCCTTGGAACAATAAAATCGTAAGTAATCACTACGATTTTTACAAGGAGGTCAACCATGGAACGAGAGAAGCCTACATTTGATATTTTAGGGCGCATTGAACAGGAGCGCCTTGCCCGTGGCTGGTCTGAGTATGCCCTTGCAGAAAACTCCGGGCTGACCCAATCCACCATCTCAACATGGAGAAGAAGAAATCTTCAGCCGAATGTTGCTTCTATCGAGAAAATCTGTGCAGGCTTCGGCATTACCCTCTCTCAGTTCTTTCAGGAGGAGGACTCAGTTTATCTGACGAAGGAGCAAAAGAAGCTTCTTGATCTCTGGGCTAAGCTCTCTCCTGTTCAAAGAGAGGCAGTTACTAAAATGCTGTGTGCTTTCCTATATATAGAGGAAGAACCCTGAGTTTCAACTGCATATTGCCAGATAAAAGCGGCCAAGCCTCAAAAAGCTTGACCGCTTTATCCTTTTGAATAATAGGGTTTAGGTACAGGATTCCCGGATTTTTGCCAGATCACTGTTCAGCAGCGTTTCATGTTCCAGAAGTTCTTTCTGGACAGCAAGCAGGAAATCTCTGTTGTCATAGAGAATCTTATAGGCTCTGCGGTAAAGTTCTTCCAGTTTTGCTGATTTAATTGCTTCATTATAGGAAAGTCTTGGTTCAGACAATCTATTTTCGCTAGGTTCAACTCCTGAAAAACCTCCACCAGCAAAGTGACACAGCCAGATATCCAGAAGTTGGTCTGCTTTCTTAATATCAGCCGCTGCACGAATGTCCATGATTCCATAGATCAAAGCAGTTCCCGCCTTGCCTGCCAAGGTTTTTATGATCTCATCCTGAAATTCTTTTTCGCTCTTAGCATAAACAGCAAACCCACTCTCCATACCACCAATAGCACCATGACTTCCGCGAATTGTAATAATCCCAATGCTACCAGAATGCAGAACCTCTCCCACAACAGCATGCGCAGCCTCGTGCACCGCAATCATCTGGTGTTCCTGCGGATCCTCCTCACAGTCCGTTTTTCTGAGATTATAGACCACTTTTAAAAGTGCATCTATAATGTCTTCCTTCTGAACATGTGCATGATCACGATAGACACTATTGATTGCCGCGAGATTCATTACCGTTTCAAGCGTTGCACAGCTCACCTGCGGCATAGCCTTTACGATATCAGAGATCTGTACATCTTTCGCCAGATTTTTATCACGAAGATAATAGCTTACAATGTTTTCTGCCGTTTTACCAAGTGGTGGATTCAAATTCAGAATATAGTCAAATCTTCCCGGTCTTAATAAACTCTGCGGCATGTACCTTGTATCATTTGTCGTAGCAATTACAAAGATATCCGCATCGCTTGTCTCGTCAATACAGGCTTGTAAACAAGCCCATTCCGGAGCATAGGGAGAATTGGATTCCACATAAAGGTTCAGATCTTCTAAGAGCAGTATACTCGGTGCCTCTTCTTTTGCAACGTCAAAGATATCTTTCATCTCACCCAGAAATGTATTTCCTTCGTTGATCCTTCGAAAGACGAAGGATTTTCGTCCAGACTCTTCCATCAATATCGATGCCATCAGGCTCTTTCCTAATCCGGGGGCAGACTCCATCAGAAGTCCCCTTGGCATGGACACCCCTTTTTCTTTATAAGCCTCCGTCCGTTTAAGAACATCTGCTATCTGCCGCAGCGTCTCTTTTATCGAATCGTAACCGATCACTTTTTCATCAAACTTATCCATTGTGCTATCTCCTTTTTTATTTACCTATTTTAGCTCGTCTATTTTGCACCATTTGACCTTTTGCAGTTATCGGAACGCTTCCGTATCGAACGATATCGTCACCATACAATGCGGCTTCTCTTGACTGCCTCATTTGGATATTATTTTGAAGCATCTCGTCGAACTCAGATTTCCACTGATTTGTTACTGACACGAGCATTTTTCTCTCAGCTTCCCACTGAATATGAAACATATTCTGTGTTTGAAACGATACTGCACAAACTGCAAAATGAATATGTACATTAAATCTATCCGCATGAATTCCGTAAGCTGTAATAAAGCCATTCCTTGCATAGATACTTGCTATTCTTTCTGCCAGAGATACTACATCCTGTGGCAGAATACAATCCGTTGCCGCGAAAGAAACAATGCGGTGTTTTGCAAACTGCGTAGTTCCTTTCTGTCTTCTCCTGACTGCAAAAAGCATCAGGTGATAAACTGCGCTCGGATCACACAAATATTCATTGGGAATCATCGCTGGCTGACAACCTGCTAAGGTATTTGTTATAGTATTTGCTCTTTGACTATCTTCTGCTGTCTTATCTAATCTAAGAATATATTGCAATAAATGTTTTAAGTCCTCCGAAGTTTCATACTTATCATTTTTGAGTTCGATATAACACATACCTATGAACCTCCTCTTTTACTCCTTCCCAATTTTTTTCACTCGCATAATTTCCAATATTAGATATGATTTCATCAACAAGGTCTGCATCTATTTCAGTAAAGTAGATTGCACTCTTAAATACTTCTGTTGCTTTTTTACCAGTTTCATCCATTCTCTGTTGTAGATGAATTTTATCTTCAGCGGTCAATCGTATATTAACAGTATCTCCCATTATAATTGCCTTCTTTCGATCCATAGAGTTTCATGCGAACAAATTCAGAAAAACAAAAATAAAATATTATTTATGACGGCATCCGCCTCCCCCTAGCAAGAATAGCCAAATGTATATACACTACACATTCGGCCATTCTTGTGCGACCGTTTGTACTACAACTATTCCATTCGGCCGCTTTATTCTAATGTTAGTGCCTTTAATAAAGATCAACTTCTACCTTCCTTCTGCTCCATGCATTATTTAGCATTAACACTGGATTATCTACATGTGCATTCCTCTATCAAACATTATTTTCAAGCAACAGAAAACCCACATGGAGTCATTATCCATGTGGGCATTTTTCGTATTACCATCCAGTAGCTTTCATATGAGCTTCCTGCACAATATATTCTTGTACTGCTCTCTTAGGAATTTTCCAAACTCGACCGATCCTCATAGCTTTTATTTTTCCCGACTTCAAAAGCTTATAGGTGGTATTCATACCACATCCCAGCATATCGGCAACTTCTTCCGGGGTTATCAGGGTATCGTAATAATCAAACATAACGGCCAATCCTCCTTTGATGGTTTACTATACTGTTGCCGAATGTCAAATCATACTAGATACAGAGAAAGGGCAACCACTTGCGTGGTTGCCCTAAATTGGTGTCATAATACTATAATGCAGCCTTCGTTCCTACACTTCTGAAAAAATTTTGCTTGGAACATTCCCATTTTCCTGGTATTAGGGAACATTTAACGCTGAAGTTTTTTCAGAAGTGTAGGATTGCAGCTTTTCCCATCACTGTTGTCAGTTCGCATTAGCTGAACTAGTACGTCCATTGTTTCTTCTTAAGAATTAAATATTCAAATAATGGCCTCCTTCAACCCCTTACCAACTGACCTCTTAGGCATAATTTCATTAACCTCTTTTAACGTTATCGGAATCGGCAATCGTCTTTTTTCTTGCAACGCATCCATCAGATAGTCCGATATCATGTTCCTCATTATCGAGTTTTTCCTAGCATTACTTAAAAGTTCATCATCAAATGTCATCGCACTCATTTTCAAGTTATTTTTGTTAATATAATCAGACAATTCCTTATACATTATTGAAACCTCTTTTGCGTCATTCTTTTTTGATTTCGATTGTTCTTCCTTAATATTTTTGCTCAACACAACACAAAAGCATGACGTAAATATCGGAAATATCCAATTCGACCAACAATCCATTTCTTCTTCATACACCTTTTTCCATCGTTCAAAATAAGATGCATCAATTGTATCACTATTCATATCTTTCAGACTTCTCTGAACGCCCGATTCTAAGGTTTCCATCATACGATCTTTTTTCAGCATTAATGAATCCTGAAATCCTTGAAAAGACCGATCTAAAACTTCCGTTCTATTATATATATTTCCCAATTCAAAACAGCGACTAAACAATATTATAGATGCTGGATCTGCAAACATTACATCGCTTCGAGCACCTGGAAACTCTCGGATATTTTTCAACAGATCTGCCAACATGGTACAGTTCGTAATTCGTTCGATTTCCATTTGGATATAAAGCTTATCTGCTGCTGTCAAATGTTCAAGCTCAACTGTTGTCAGATGCTTTTTTTGATCTTTATCGTCGTAGCGTTGTTCGCAGAAACTTGTTAGCTCCTTGTGCAACCGCTGCAGTTTTTGTATTTGTAGCATACTAAGCGTCGTATGATCTTGTCTGGCTTCTTGAATAGTTCTCAGGATATCCAACTTTTTTGAAGAACGCTTTAGAATTATCATTAAATCCAAATCACTGATTTTTAAATTACTTTTCCATTTCTTTTTCGGATCTGCGATATTCTTTTCTTCAAAAAAGAAACTTTGATAGGCCGGTAAAAGGGTGGCAAGTTTTGCATCCACATTATTTACGGTCTTTTTTAATGGTTGGTTACGGCTTCCAAGTTTTTCTCCTAGACCTTTAACTTCTAACTTTTTCTTATTTATTGTAAGCGATTGGTCATTCTCAAATGTATAGATTCTTCTGTTAAAAAGGTCATCCATTCCTGTAACAAAGTTACTTAAAATATCATCTGCTTCCAGTCCCATATCGAAGGCTTTGGCATCAAAAAAAGCATATTCACCCGCTGCATATACAGTCATCGTATTTTCTTCGCCAATGATTTTACGAACCATGCAATACAGTTCAGGTACTGCTGCATCCGAAAGTAGTTCTCGTCTTTTTACCTCGAAAAGTTCTTTTCTTGGATCGTTGATATGAAATGGGCGATTTTTCCAGTAATTTGAAAACAGTGACTCTGTCATCCTATACGCCTGATCCAAAGAGCACGCAACCAAATTACCTTTGAGACGTTGTTCTGCTTCAGGAATCTCTAACCGGAAGGTGTATCTAATTACGCTCTCCGCTTCTGCTACGCGTCTTATAAATTCTGATTCTCTCATAATCCCTCCATCATCGCAAGCCGTTTGGTTGTTGGTCTCAACAATTCAGCATCATTTTAGTTGTTTGAAATACTAAATCATCAAATATTATATTATAAAATGTATTCTATCAAAGATTATATTGCATATTTATTGTAATTACAATAGTCTTTTACACCGTAAAACCAAAATTATATTCGCGATTTATATTGTACCAAGTTTAGTTGTATAATGCAGTCACCGGAAGCGATCCGGGGACTGAGCCAAGCAAAACAAGGCTCACTCGATGCACACATAACCGGCAGGAGGTATAACGATGATCTACAATACAGCATAGCCCTTGAGGTACCGGCCCCTTGCTACGAAGGAAACGTAGCAGTTGATCCTTGAAAACTAAATATAGAAAAAAGGAGATGTATTGCATGGGCACTTATCAAGCGCCGCAAGTTCCGCAACCAGGTGTCACATTTGGAGATGAACGGCTCGTTGATCCATGGGCAGTAACCATGCTCCAGAATACCTGTAGTAATCTTCAGGTGCAAAACATGGCGTTGCAGCAAGAGAACGCCGCTTTGAAAAACAGAAGCCAATCTCTACAGCAGCAGAGGGAGAATCCGCTTTGTAAAGCAGCTAATCGCGCCTACCTGCGAGAATTCACCGCATATAAAACAGAGAGTCTCGTAGAATTTCCCGACGGAAGGTACCACCTTGTTAAGGAAAACCCTCTTGGTGAACCCTACAAGGTTGTCAAGCCCGTGTCAGACTGTACAGAATTCTCTGCTCGATATGCGATCGATCCACGGGACGGCTCTACGAGTATTGAAGTCCGGTACAGACTTCCTAACGGAACTCTTTCAGGCTTCCGTGTTGCCGATGACAAATTTCAGCAGAACGCTTTGATTCAAGGATTTTACAAAAGTGGCGGCACACTCCGCTGTGGAAAAGATGGTCCCCGGTTATTTTACATGCTCATTGCGCAGCTTTTGAGTAAGCAGGAGATCTATTTTCAACCTATACCCGGGTGGAATATCAACGCATCAAGGTGGTTTTTCAAAGAGTCGACAGGATGTGAGGCGCCACTGGATAGTCCGATTCTTCGTCCTGATGCTCTGACATCCGAAGACCAACTGATAATGGCCGCAGTCATCGGATTATCCTTCTTGAAGACACGTCTTCCTGAAGACATGCAGCCGACTAAGCCGTTTGCTGTGATCTCTGAGGGTTTTTCGATCACTACGGAAATCACTCTCAATTGCAAGCTCGCCGAGCTTAAAAAGCAGCTGATCCATCATCGAGACGACTTGCTCATCCATGTCCGTGGCGGATTTGCGTCCAACCGGTATCAGAAAGCTACGAATTATGATTACCTCTCCGATGAAGCCGAGAAGGGAAGCGCGAGTCGTTCGATCTACATTGTTCAGGCAAAAGAATTGACGCCGGAGATTCGTGAGCATTGCATTCCGATCCAGTTAAATCCAGCAGAGGCTTGCTCCGCTACTACCGGTGTAGATTCTGTAACATGGGGTGATTTGATTTCCTTGGTAGAGGGCAATCCAAACGAATTTGATTCCCGCGTGTATCGCGCATATAAGGAGGAACGTGACAGAATGGATGGATCAAGTTTTTGTCAGGAAATTGCCGTTTTACGTGCTGTAAGTGAAATCATTTGCTGGACGTTTTCTCAAAAAGCGTCTTTATCTGAAGAGAAGGTTCGAGATGCTTATAAAACCGCCTTCGATCACTATCCTTCCCGGTGGGATTCCATGCTAAACACAACCGCATCGGATTGCTTCCGCAATGCCCTTTATGCAGCTGCACGCGAACAGACCATCCGATTCCGGGACATTGGTGATTTAGACGAGACTTATTGCAAAGAAAAGGAGGTACTATATGATGAGTATAAGCTCTATCTCACCCTTGATCTTGTGAAACGTTTGGTTGCAAAGCGCATGCCGGAATTTCTTACATCTGACGTTCTGGCTCAGTTGACTGAAGCTGGCATTCTTTCGAGCTCTATTGTAAAGACGCTCAGGCTCTCTACCGGGCATTCCAAAAATGTCAGGCTTCGATCAATTAATCGCAGCTTTGTGAATGGATATGGTCGTCGTGACATTACAACTATTTCAACCTAAAGGAGGTTATCTTATGATTTCAAGGCCAGAAATCCAGGCATTCCTTGGCACGTATCAGGAAGGTGCTGAAAAATTCCCGGTCCACCTTCAACTTCACCCCGGAGTTGATCCTTCCAGTATATTCCTCACTGGATCAAGCGGCAGCGGAAAATCCACAGCGGGGCAATGCATGGCAATTCAGTTCGCTAAGCAAAGAATTCCCGTGCTCGCATTGGACCTTGGACACACTTTGTCGCCTGATCACATTTGCCCACCGCTGTCCTCTGAATTTGAGGCACTGGCAATCAGGCATGATCTCTACGCTGAATCTGTGGCCACCGACATTCTCAATCCTAAACTTTGTGGAAGCAATACAGAGTCCCCCTATGACACGGCCTATGGTCTTTGCCAGATCATTGGACAAAATAATCGTTTTGGCCCTGCTCAAATTGCATCGCTCACAGCCGAGGTCAAAACGATTGTGGAGTGCCGGGAAATTTGTCCCCATATCTTCCCAAGCATTCTTGAGGCATTGAAAAGTTCCACTTCTGCAAATGTCCGCATGTTGGGAAATCGACTGGAGCCGCTTCTCCAGCATGATGTGTTTGAACGCCGCCAAAACGGAAGCTCTTCCCTTCCGATTTCGCCTCATATACATATTTTTGATGTGAGCAGCTATCCTGATACAATCAGGACTACCTTGGCAGAACTTCTGTTATACGATTGGTTTTGCTCCGCTCGTGCGCTGCAGATTCCCATCGTCATCATGGTCGATGAAGTGCAGAATCTTAGGCTTGGTCGCGGCACGATTCTGAATCGAATTATCACAGAAGGCCGCAAGTTTTCAATCGGTTCTATGCTAATCTCACAATCTTTGAAGGGCTTTGCTCCAGATGAGCAGTTGGCGTTGAGTCAGACTGGAACCAAGCTTTTCTTCAAACCGCCGCTCACGGAAATTCGAGCCTGTTCCGAGATGCTAGCCGAACCAGTTCGGCGTTCCGGAACGGTCGAGCTTCTTAAAAAGCTGAAGGTCGGTCAGTGCCTTCTGTTATCCGATTTCACGTACATCGGAGACTCGCTCCAACCCAGCTCCGACTGTATTCAGGTAAGCATCAGCCTTCCGACATCTATTATTAAATAAACAAGTAGGAGGATTTATCATGAACATCCCAGATGGATTTTTTGAAAACCCTGTTTCTCCCGAGTACGCTGATCTGCTTTCAACTATGGGCGCCCCAATTTACTTTACAGAGGCTCCATGTTGCCACTCCGGCGATTGTGGATACCTCGATTGTGATGGTGTCCTGTTGCATGACCAGAGCCTATTCTTTAACTGCGGCTATGTCGTTCCTCCTTTAAACGCCCAATATGAGGAAGTACAACCCGATTTGCATTCTTTGGAGCGTTATGACTTTTCAAAAATGCCAGATCTTCCCTGGTACCCTTAATCACACTTTAAGAGTCCTATATCTGAGAAAGATATTCTTACTTTGAAGCCGCCTGTGCTTTCCATCATTTTACGAAAGGAGAGAAAAATTATGATTGATAAGCAACAGGATTTTCTTACACTAACAGGTGCCGCACGCCGTGCACGGAGCGAAGGTTATGATATAACATACCACAGTCTCCGCAATCTCGTAGCCGCCGGTTACATAAGTCACGTACCGAACGGATCACGTATCTACGTGTTTTACCCCAATGTGATCCGCTTTCTCCAGAAGGGGCTCACGGCTGAGCAGAGCCTGGACTACCAGCTCTCCCGCGCCCGTAACTGATCTAACCGTTCGCCCTCAGTATCCTCCGATGCTGAGGGCATTTTTTGAAGCAGGAGGTTCAAATCTATGTTCTGTGAAAATTGCGGTCATCAAATCTCAGATACCGCTAAATTCTGCTCTGCCTGCGGTCATCCCGTTGGCACAGCGCCATCCCCCAGTGCAGTAGCTCCACCTGCCGTTCCAGCCAAACGAGAATCGCCCCGGCTGAAAGCCTCGTCTGGCAATGGCAGCATCACACGAATGTCCGGAACACGCCGGAAGCCATGGCTGCTCCGAATGCCAATCCCCGATCCTCACACCGGAATTACAGTCATGAAGGCTGTTGGCACCTACGTTACCCGTGAAGAAGCAGAAGCTGTCCGCGCCGAAATGATGAAGCGTCCGACCACACCTTATCAGGACTCTACCCTGCAGGACTGCTTCCGGATGTTCAAAGAGTCCCGTGAATATAAGGGCCGGTCCGATAAGGCTCGCGAGCTCTATGACATTGCGTGGAAATATCTCCGTCCGCTGTGGCACTTCAAAATTGCCGCCCTCTATGCGCAGGACTTTCAAAACATCTTAGACAAGATGGCCGATAACGGCCTGTCTCAAAGTATGTTGGAAAAAGAGCGTACTCTTATCAGTAAGCTATATCGCACAGCCATTGGCTGGCGTGTCGTGGATGCCAACCTTGCATCTGTCCTGAAAGTCGAAGGACGCAAATCTCCGGAACGCGAGATTTTCACGGACGAACAGGTGACGCTGATCCTGAGCCAGAAGAACACGCCCACCGGGCAGATGGTAATTGCTCTTCTGGCCTGCGGAGTGCGTATCTATGAGCTGCTGCACTTCAAACACGAAGATTTTCACCGCACGGAATCCGGTGCTTATCTGATCGGCGGCTGCAAGACCGAGGCCGGACGCAACCGCATCATTCCCATTCTCGACTTTGGCATCCCGGTTTTTGAACATGCGTATGCCACCTCTGTGGAAAACGCTCCGCTCTTTCCCAATGGAAAAGGCGGTTTCTGGAATGAAAAGAACTGGCGTAACCGCAAATTCTATCCTTTCCTGGAGGAAATCGGCATCCAGCCGAATCCTTACGACGAAAATGGTAAGCGCAAGCCGGAGTTTGCCGGGAAGCTTGCCACCTATACGCCCTACACCACCCGCCATACCTACGCCAGCCTTTGTGACCGCGCAGGCGTCAACAAGGATATCCTGAAACGCGCTGTCGGGCACACGCCCAAATCCAAAACGCTGGATGAAGTCTATCTCCATCCGAAAGCGACCCAGATGATCGAAGCCTTTGATAAGGCCAATCAGCTGGTCAATGATGAAGTTCTGACCACAACGAAGGCATAACAACTTCAAAGAGAAAAGCTGCCGATCCGTGAGAATTTTTCTCTCATGGATGGCAGCTTTCTTTTTTGCACAATTCACTTTCGAGTACTCTGCTTCATTCTTGCTTACCTTTGCGCCCGATCCAGAACAGAAATCACCGTTTACAGGCACCATTTGCAGGTAACCTAGAAAACAGAATAATAGCACTCCGATGCCGACAAATCTGTTTTCGACACTATATTCGACGATTAATCCGTTGCAATCACAGGTCATCCGTGGTATCATTAGTTCGTAGGATTCAATGTAATGGAAAGCTGGTGTTCAAATGATTGTTTTAAACCTTACTTTAGATCGCATTTACGGATTCAATGATTTCAATATCAATTTTACCTATCCAAAGAAAATCGTTAATTCCATCATCGAAGCTGAACATTTGGCTGGTAGAGAACGCTTTCGTTATAAAAAGGCCGTTATTTTGATGGGGGCAAATGCAACCGGAAAAACCAGTCTCGGTAAAGCTCTTCTCCGTATTTTCGGATACATTTCCTCTGGAAATTCTTCGCTTTTATATGATATGGTTTCCGGTGAGCATGGAACTTTTTGTATCGATTTTGTCAACGGCGATTATCGCTTGCAGCGCATCTATGCCACTATTATTCCTGCTAAAACTACAGTAAATATTCGTTATGAAACCGCTGACATTGGCACCATGGACTCTTACGAGAAGTGCATTGACAAGCTGACTGATCATACTACTGAAGCTACGCAAACACCCACATCCCTAAAAAATTGTGTTGGCAGGTTCCAATATCGTTTTGCCTATCCCGAAATCGAAAAATCGCTTAAGCTGACAACGGACAACAAAAAAATTCTTCTAAAAACTCTTCAAGCCGTAATTGGCACGCTTGATCCCACACTTCAAGATGTCCAACTATCTAAGGATTTAAAAGACACTTTTATTATTCGCCGCAATGACACTGAAATCATTATTCAGGAAGGGAAACTGCTAAACCGTGATGTTCTATCCAGCGGAACGGCCGAGGGCATTGATGTTGCCATGTTCCTAGCCTCTATGGTTGCAAGAGAAGGCAGCTTCTATTATTGCGATGAACACTTTTCTTATATTCAGAGCGATATCGAAAAACGTATCTTCGGCATCATGTTAAACCAGCTTTCTAATGATGAGCAATTGATTTTTACCACTCATAATACGGATATGCTTGATTTGAATCTGCCAAAGCATAGCTATATTTTCTTAAGAAAGCAGTTGGAGAATAATGATTATAAAGTTTCTGCCATCTCCGCATCTGATGTCTTGAAGCGCAACACAGATTCCTTACGCAATGCAGTAGAAAACGATGTGTTCTCTTCTCTGCCTCAGGATTCCCTATTGGATGAACTGGAAATGGGGTGGGCTAATGAACAGTAAGTGCATCTACTACGTTGAAGGCCCATGTGAGCAACAGCTGATCGCCGCGTTAAAAGAGAGTCCCGCAAAACTCGTTCCCGGAAAAGTAAAGATCTTTAATGTTGTTCAAAACCTAATTCCAAAATCGCAAATGCTTTCTATCCAAGCTGGCACTATTGTGATATTGGTTTTTGATACGGATGTTCCCGTTACAACCAATCTCCAGAAAAATCTAGAATTACTTCATCGTTACTGTGGAAAACTGCGAATCGTCTTCTTGCCACAGGTCTTAAACCTAGAAGATGAACTTACTCGCTGTACAGATGTAAAATCCGTTACAGAACTTACCAAGAGTAACAGTATCAGAAACTTTAAAACCGACTTTTGTAAACTAAAAGTCAAGGATTGTCGTGCTATGTTGGAGCGACACGGTCTTGATGTCACAAAGCTCTGGACAACAACTGTTCCCTCTGCATTTTCTTTTATTGAAGGCAATAGCAACCAAGCCAAATTGTAAAGAAGTGTTTCACACAAGTTCGACAAGTCGCTCTGCTTCCCAGAACGACCGCCCTATCTGCGCTTTCCTTTCCTTCACGACTGCATTGTTCCCAAGAATGAACCCGAAAAATGTACGATTATGACATCAATGGGAAAAGCATCAATAGAAAATCCGCCGTGATCATAACAACTTCAAAGAGAAAAGCTGCCGATCTGTGAGAATTTTTCTCTCATGGATGGCAGCTTTCTTTTTTTGTTTGCACAATCTGTGTCAGGTCTCATCGCTTCATTCTTATTTAAAATTCAGCGGTGGAACTTTCTCCATCAGATCCTCCACGTTACAATTCAGCGCACGCGCAAGGCGAAGCAGCGTTTCTACTTGTGCTTTGTTGATGTCCTTCTGTCGCTGTTCGTACTGCTGGATGGTACGCACAGGCACATCGGCCTGTCCTGCCAGTTCCGATTGGCTCAATCCGGCCAATGCGCGCAAGGCTTTCAGGTTTGTTTCCGGCTTTGCCGCACGGTACAACTCGTTCATCTTGTCTGCAAACTGCCGTACATCCATCTCGTGGTAGGGCGTATACAGCAACCGCACCTCCGTGATAGACACTGCCTGTTCAATCTCCGCAAAGCGCAGACCGGTCAGCCACTGGTAATAGGCAAGAGCCCAGCCCATCCAGTATTCCGGGCTGCGGTCGTAGGCATACGAGGGTTTCTGCATGGGCACGGCTTCGCCCGCCTGCTCCAATACAGCGCGGGCAAGTTCTACACCGGACAAGCCCACCAACACAGAACAATCCCCCTGCTCGAACCGGGCAGACAGTTCACTGGTCACAAACCACTGCCATGCCGTCTCCAACGGATAATGCAGATCGTTGACAAGATAATCCAACATCCGGGCAAGATTTTTCTGTGCAGCAGAAAGATAGCTTTTATCGTAAGCGTGGATCATTGGACTTCATCTCCTCGTCGAGAATCGTGGTAATATAAAGGTCTCCCCTCTGACGGCGGTTGCGCTCCACGTCAAAATATTGGCGGCGGGCTGTCTGGTCACGGAAGGCCTTTTTCTTATACCATTCTTTAGAGTCTGCGGTCTCATAGCCGAGAAATTCCAGCTGTTCAAAGGCCGCTTTGCTTTTCAGCACGAACTGCTGCCCCAGCTTGCCCAAGCGCATGGCATTGCACAACTGGCGGTAAGAGATTGCGCCGTTGATAAAATCGGATGCAAAGGAAAAATAGCTGTCATCTGCCCTGTAGCCAATGATGATATCAGCAGACTTATAGTCGAGGTGAAAAGTGTTCATCAGGTATTCTTTGGCTTCTGCGGCCAGCGGGGCAGAAGTATCGAATTCGCGATTCTCCAAAAGAATCGTCAGCCAATGCAGCATCGTGTAACCGGGAGCGTTCAAATCCAGAATGGTCAAACCGTCGCATTCGATTTTATACCGGTTAGCGTAGCCATTGTGGTCGATGCCAACGCCCCACTCTTTGGCCATGTTGGGGTTCTGAGTGCAGTAAAAGCCGATGCCATAGTCATTGTAGGGCTTGCCATAGCCGAACTTTGGCTTTTCAATAATATGATCCGAACCGTGATAAATTGTTTTTTCCACAGAACCCCCTCCTCGCTCTAATTATACTTCCGCAGGAGTATATTCTCAAGAACTTTATATGAGAATTACGCTATGCACAACACAAAATGTTTTCTGTTTTTATATTATCGATTGGTTTCCCGCAAAAAATCTTCCATCTGGATGACATTGCTGCGGAAAGTTTCATCAAAAACGTCCAGAGCTTTTTCTCTTTGCTGCACAGTAGCCGCTGTTTCCAGCAGCAAAAACGGAAGCTTGCAGAAATCATCGACGGCAAGGCCATATCCCTTAGTTGCATCCTCACAGGCCCGGGCGCAAAAAATGTACAGATTTTCCCACCAAGCAGAGCTGTTTTCTTTTCTGGATTCCAGAAAAAAGCGGATCAAAGCGTACTCAGCCCGGTTTGCACACCGTTCCACAAAAACCTGTAAAATGTCCGGATCGTGAGGCCCAGGCTCCCGGCAATACTGCCATACGATATGCTGCGGGATCTCCTGGCAATTTTGCAGTGTATAAAGCAGCAGCTGCTTGGCAGCGGTGTTCTTAGGCTCCTGTTTTAGGTCGTCGAAACACTGATCCAAAATTCCATAGGCCTGTTCTGGCATATACTGCCTTTGGAAAAGGTAGGCATGGACATCGGGATCTCCTTTGATGCACATCTCAGCCAGAATACGGGCAGCATTACGAACAAGATCCTGCTCCGTTTCGCTCTGCTCAAATGCCCAGATCAGACAGGCACGGCATTCTTCCGGATGGACTGGGTAAAGCTGCATGATAAACCATCCGGATGTATAGTGTAAAATGCAGCGCGAATCTTGCTGCAAAACTTTCCAATAGCCTTCGCAGGCAAAAGGCTTGTCTACTCTACTGACTGCTGCAAGTGCATCTATCACGGCATAGCGAACCGAAGGATGCGGATCCTGAAGACCATGCTCGAGGACGATCTTCCAATCCGCTACTTTTTCCGGGCACTTCCATAAAGTTTCTGCGATCGTTCGGAACGCATACCCCCGGATGCTGTTCAGTACGTTGTCCCGGAGACACTGGCAGGATTTGTTCTGTGGGTCGTCACACGATGTTATATTGTATGTGTTTTCCTGCGGATTTTTATGCTCAACTGCCAGAAAGCGCAGACGCTGATAGCTTTCAGCAGACCAAGGGGCTTCCGGGTGGTTGATCAGTAAACCGCAAAATCCTGAAGCCAGCTCATAATCCATCTCCGCTGTCATGCAGCGTGTGAATTTTTCAGCGACGGCTTCAACAGTTTCAAACCCGACCGCATCAAATACTTCTTTTTTTGCGAATACATTCAGGATTACCGCCGAATAATTCGCATCAATCTGCTCGGGTAGTTTTTCTGCAATACCAGCCAGCCGCAAAGGCTCTGTGACGAAAAAATTTTCCAGTGTCCGGGCAAACTCTCTGGGAGAGGATTCCAGTCCCGGCCGATGGAAGTGCTGCTGAATGGTATCACGAGGTGATAGATGCGGCATGTCCGAAGTGAGCAATCGGATCCATGCCGCATCGCTCAGCTTTTCTGCATGATCTGCAATGGACGAACGAACGGTATAGCTCTCTATGAGCCTTCCTTTTTTATACCATACATCTAAGCCCTGCTCTTTCCGGCGCTGCAGCACAGCTTGCAGTGCTTTGCTTTTGCTTCTGGCTGGATCCATCGCGGGCAAAAGCGTCTCCTGCAAGCCGCCCCAGTAGGGCCAATATCCTTTTTGTTTAAACCGCTCTCGCGCGATTTCCAGCATATTGGGAGAGCGATTGGAAACAATGCGCTGCTCCATTTGGTCAAATTGATCATCGGACCAGAAGGGAGAGAACTTTTTCAGAACCTCTGCCGCATAGGTCGTCATCCGCTCTTCCGGGCTCGTTATGTCTAGAAAGTGTTCCGGGAACTTCTCCATCAGCCATTGATAGGCCAGCATGGCGTCTTGCTCCGGTAAAAGTAGGAGCGTTTTTAAAATCCATTCATGTTCCAACCAAGATTCTGTATGCAGATGATTTGCTATAAATTTTTCTACATACGGAAGATCCTGCTGCACCAGCTGCTGCAGCGAATCCTGTATCAGCTTTACATAGCAGCGTACACCATTGTAATATCTGTCATACGCTCGCCATCGCATCCGAGCATCCTCCCCTTTGGATACCTCAATTACCAACGGACACAGCGTTTCCAATACACCCTTGGGGAGTTTCTGGGAAAGTTCCATGAATTTTGGTGCGATATATTCCTGATGTGACGATACCTGTCCAAAGGCAAGGGCCAGATATTCCACCGCCTTATCAGGGCATGTCTCCACCCAGGCTTCGTACTCACTGGTATTCAGCCCCAGGGCTGGCTGTGTTTTCAGGATCTGCAGGCATAGTTCAACCGTTTGACGTTCCAGATTTTTGTGCATCCAAAACAGCCTTAAAATATTCCGGTCATTTTCCGGCGTTTTTCCAATATAGGGCAGCACCGCTTCTCTTACAAAAGCCTGGTCGCTCGTTACAAGCGGGCGCAGCAACCACAACGCCGTGGGGTCGGCCCAGGATGCGGCAAACCCGGCCGTTACATACTGCCGAATAAATGCACTGTGCCCCCAGAAAACACGGTGCAGGATTGTTTCTCTCCAGACATCTTCATTCCAGTGCGCCTGAATGAACGCTATGATTTTTTCTCCGGGAGCCTCTATCTGCCCGAGCGCTTCCCAAACGGTACACTTGTAATAATAACGGATGTTTTTGCTGGTCAGAAAACTTTCGGCTCTGTCTAAAAACAATGTTGTGCCAGCGCGCAGCAGCACTTGCCAGAGCATCTGCAGCCGCACCCGATATTCCGGCCCCTGGGCATTGTAAGAAGGCAGAAGTTCTTCCACCTTTTTCCTGTGCAGAATATCTTGCAGCCAGCACTCTACATTCAGGTAATCGGCCATGCTTTGATGAACAAACGCCAAACAGCCTTCATTTTTGTATAATACGTTTTCTGAAATCAGGAATTCCTGCACCTGCTGGTTGCCCGGGAGAGCCATTTCCGGGACACAAGGAGTTTCCTGCATCAAGCTCAGTAAAGCGTTTAGAAATGACTCGATGGCATCTGCGTGGATGTTTTTTTGCTCTCCATGCTGAATGATCTGCGTTTTCCATTCTTGCATCAGGTCAACCGGAGTAGTAAACGCATTATCTTTTCGTGCATCCTCCAGGAACTGCCAGATGTATAAGTAACAGGGGGTTCGCAAAATGCGCTTCATGGCTGGCAGCATACGGGCATAACGTTCTTTGCCTACAAAAAATTCCACTCGTTCCTCGTCCCATGCATGCAGTTTGATCTGTTCCCAGGGATCGGACTGCTCAGGGATTGCCAGAGTGCAAAGCCTGCGCAGTGCCAGATCGTTCTCGTAGTCAAACTTGCGGCTGACTAAAACGACCCGGACAACCCGGTCTCCACTGCAGCTCAAAGCCTGCACCTGCCGCAGTATCTCTCCGCAGACATCCAGTGCTTCTTCGCAGGAACGGGTCGCCCAGCGAAGGGAGTCCAACTGGTCTAAGATGAGAACGCCCATCTGACCACTGGCCAACTGGCTTTCTAGGCAAAGCACTGGCGAAGCCCTGAATCCCAAAGCTTCGCCGTAGTATTCCGGTGTGCCTTGGGGAACCTTTTGGTCAACTGAAAGCGCCAAGTACGGAATATGCTCATTATCCAGCTCATCCAACAATGCTTGCACACAACCACTTTTGCCGATGCCTGCACCGCCAAGGAGCAAAACATTTTTGCCTGCCAGAATGGTCTGCAACACCGTGTGAGCTTCCTGTATGGGGAAAGGATGATCGCCGATGGGGCGGAAGTGGGACTTGAACCGATGATTCAGACGCTCGATCTGCAGTGGGATATTGGTATCGGAGGCCAGAAGCCGGCGCTGGTATCCCCGCTGTTCCAGATATTGCTGCAATACCCCCGCCGTGAGCGTTTTGCCATAATTATCGTTCTCCGTCAGGTTCAAAAGGACATCATAGACATCATCCGGGTTCCCGGTGAACATACTGCCGAGCACGTATTTCCACTGATCTCCCTCTACCGAATCATCACTGAGCGTACATATTTCAAACTGCCGCAGATAGAATGCAGCCTGTTCCTGATCCGCTGCTGTCTCTCCCAGTCCAAGATTTTTTCGCCACTGATCGAATAGATTTTTTCGGTCATGCGTCGTCAGCTGATCCGTTACAAAGCGCTGACAGGAGTCCGAATTTCTGGCCGCCAGACACAAATCATTCAGCGCCACAAAGGGAAGTGCAGTCACAAACACAAAGTGATTCTGCTCCGTCTTTACATGTTCCTTGATATGCTGAAACACCTTATGCCGTGCTAACGCAGACATCGTCCAGTGCTCATTGCTGCCGTTGCGTGCCTTACACTGGTGAAAATCCTTCTTTCCGCCTTGGTATTCTACGATAATATCCGTGCCGCTTTCATCGTCACCTGTGGGCTCACTCTGTACACTCAGCAGGCCGCCCTGCAAAACCTTTGCCATGAGAGACACGAAATATCTTCGTTCGTATCGATTGCCAAACTTATCAGCGCGTCCGCCTAATTCAAATGCCATCGTCCGCTCCTTATTTTTAGAGGTCAATGTTTCTGCTTATTTTTAAGGATATTTTGCAAATAGCTTTCTGTCAAGAGCTTTTGTTTCAAATTATGATAGCTTTACGTCTGCTGACTATTGTTTTTCTGTTTTCTTTTCGTGCAAAGATATTCTGAAACGTGCTGTCGGGCACACGCCCAAATTCAAAACGCCGGATGAAGTCTATCTCCATCCGAAAACCAACCAGATAATCGAAGCCCGAAGCCTTTGATAAGGCCAGTCAACTGGTCAAGGATGAAGTTTTGGCTCTGCCAGAAGAATAATATCCCCACAAACCATAAAACCGTCAACGCATGAGATAGCTATCTCTTACGTTTGACGGTTTCTTTTTTACCCTAAAAGCACTCTTGCTCTGCGCTGTACCTCTTTTTCGATCATCTTCAAGCGATTTGGCGGCAGATTATAACGTGTCGCTCTGCGGTCAAAATGGAAATCCAGCAGCTTATGGAGCATTGTACGGTGACGAGGTTTCATTGCACTCTTTGCAGCTGCAAAGAAATCATCGTATGCAAGCGGAAGCAGTGTGCAGGCATATTCATCAAATGCTTTCTGGTTGTCCCAAAGATCCGTTCCGCCCAGACTGAACAGCGAGTTTCCGTGGTCAAACAGCGGTGCAGGTGCCGCAATCGTGTTGGTCTTATTATCTACCAGCACACCAAAGTTTCCATAGTGGCGGTCAGTGTTGCAGATGATCGCATCAAAGACCAACATATCTTCCAGCGCATCCACAAAGTTCTGACCTAACGTCTGATAATACGCAAAAATTGCTTTTATTCCACCTTTGGACACAAGCTGTCCGATGGGAATATAAGAATACTCTTTACTGGTGAACAGCTCACACTTGGAACAAAGCGTCTTTTTCAGATCTTTTGTCAGGGTGTAGCGAATCGCATTCACGCCCATCACCTGCGCAACTTGATAAGCGTACAGTTCCGAGTACGGTTCAAATCCAAAATTGCTGAACCCTGACGTGCCACCTTTATAAAGATAGATTTTTCCGTTTTGTCTGCGCCAGCATTTTGGCAGCATCCCGTTGGTCGAGAACTCCGGGCAGGACGCAAGCGAAGTTCGTATGCTGCTGCCATATCCTGTAAAGGCGATTGCTGCCAGCACCTGACTGAATCGGTTATTGTAAAGATTTACTTTTTCAAAGGTGTCACTGGAGCCCTCTGCATCTACCCAAAAGCAATCATTGAGTGAAAGACCTTTATTGGCTGCAATAATTCCAAGCGGTCGATTCAAAGAAAGCCCCACCTTAGAGAGCAGAGCGTCTACATACGCTCGGTTCTTCGGAATTGTGCGATGCCGCAGCCAGCGTTCTACACCATCTTCTGATACAGTCAGGTTCAAAGGTAAAAAGGAACGGTTTTCTTCGTAGACCTTTATAATATGGAGGTCAGTATCTGCACTGTCCATGTTTGCTTCAAAGGTAAGCAGTGGCAAATCAAAATGCCTGATGGTGTAGCGCACAGCGATTTCTCCTTTCATCCATGATCTTTTTCTTTATTATACGGCATCAAAATCCGAATGAAAAGCACCGTCGTCATTCTGCACAAAATTCAAGGATAAAATTTTATACCAAAAAATCTGCAAAAATCGGGTTTTCGGAGCCATTTTGCCGTTCCTCCCCGAATTTTGCTACAGATCTGCTACAAACTTGCTACAAACGACTGAAAAGGGGGTCTCCTACGCGTTTCATTATCAACATGCAAAAGTGAATCCGTTTCACTTTCGCATATCAAAAAGCACGTAGATACAAGAAAAAGCCGCCTACCTTTTCAGGTAAACGGCCTTACGTTTGGTGGAGCATTGTCCACAGCAGGCGAACCTGATGTGTTCAGCCGGCACGATGAATGCCAAAGAACGGTGCAACGGTGGAGGCGGCTTTTCCATTGGCATGAGCCTGTTTCAGGCCATAGTTTTTTCGTGCCACAGCCTCCACAAAGGTACGGTCTTTTTCAGATGCATTATAGTAGTCCACATTAAAGCGCTTACACGTCATAAGCAGTTCATCCAGCCACGACATGGTTTCATCCGACATGGGAGAAAAATCGATGTCAAAATCTTTATTACATTCTTTCATATAATTTCCTCCTTTCTCAAAAAAGATACGAAGAAAAAATATCTTTGGACGCCTGATCGGCGATCATAAATGTCTTGGGTCCGTCCGGATACAGAGATGCGACCGGACGTGCGCCAAAATCCCGGATATAATGCTGTTCCAGTTCGTCTGTTTTCGCTTCAAAAACAACTACGCCGTTGCAGTTAGCATCGATCGAAAGCTGGATGCCGAATGCGATCATAGCTTTCCCAATGCCCTGATACTTCTTTTGTTTTGTCAGAGTGGGGTTGCTTTCCGGCTGGCTTTCGATGTAGGCAATATAGACCGCTACGCTTCCTTCCCGGATACGGTAAGCGCCCAGCGCAACGATCTCACCTTCTTCAGTTTTGGCAACGTACTTTTCTTTCTGAGGGTCAAGAATGAAATCTGTGTCCCAGACGGTCTGCCAGCCGCTCCGGGTAATTTCCAAATCATCTTTTGATGCTGCATCGACTTCAATATTGATATGCTTCCCGGTAGCAGATTCTATTACATAGTATTGCAAAATCATTGCGCCCACCTTCTTTCAATTTTATTATAACGAAAGAACGATAGACTTTCAAGAAAGAAAAGCACAAAGAGAGTGAAAGTGTGAGAGTGAAAGTGTGAGAGCAAGAATCGTCCCGTGGCCACAAATTTTCAATTCTTGAAAATTCTTGCCCCTTTGGGACAGCTTCTTGTTGGGGCGTGCCTGCCCCAAACCCTGCTAGGAACGAGTACGACAAACTGGAATTTATACCCGGTACTTGTCTCGATTTATAGTCATATCAACCAAATGAAATACAAGTAAGATAATAAAAAAAACGGAAACTATTATTATTCCTGCGCCCGGCTTGATAAAATCAATTATACCGCCAAGACAAAAGAGCATTGCCCATGTCTTAATCCGTTTTCCAGTAACTCTGCATATTTTCTCTGTGTTTAATCCAGTATAATCTCCTGATAAAAA
Organism: Faecalibacterium sp. DFI.5.82; assembly: GCF_029076575.1. Classification (NCBI taxonomy): domain Bacteria; kingdom Bacillati; phylum Bacillota; class Clostridia; order Eubacteriales; family Oscillospiraceae; genus Faecalibacterium; species Faecalibacterium sp. DFI.5.82. The sequence goes on along the minus strand of NZ_JARFIS010000003.1, from coordinate 63,003 downwards.
CAGCACACTTCTTTCTGTATTCCTTGATTTGATAAAAAATCTTCCAACAAAAAAGAGAACAGTTGCCATCAGTAAATCAATAAATATAATTATTATTTTCATTTTCAACACCTCTAATTCTAAGTTCACAACTTCCAATTTACTGGGCTAAGCCGAGTATACCATACTCTCCAATGAAAGAACACCCCCGATATAGTGAAATTTTGCCATTTTCCTGCGTACGTGCGTACACGCTCCGCAGGGATTCCAAAGGGGCTATGCCCCTTGGCACACAGACTTTGGAACAAAGTCTAGTGTGTTACACCTTGCCAGAGGTGTACACGCTCTCCCGGTACGCACGTACGCAGCGATTACCCCCAAACGCGCCATATAGGGGGGACGACCAAGTTCGCACAAAGCGAACTTGATCCCGCAAAACAAAAGGCAGGATACCACTATCATAGCGATACCCTGCCTTTGCTCGTTTACCGTTCCGAGTAGTCCTTCCGCAGAACCTCCGATAAACAAAAAACGTACCCGAACCCTTTTTCGTAAAGAATCGGGTTCGAGTACGAACTGTATGGTGGAGAATTAGGGACTCGAACCCCAGACCCCCTGCGTGTGATGCAGGTGCTCTAACCAGCTGAGCTAATCCTCCGAATCGGAACAAGAGAATTATACCACAACCGAAGTGGATTGGCAAGCCCTAATTTTGATTTTTTCGCAATTTTTTCCCACTGCGAGGCAGTTGCTCTTTTGCGCAAAATGGTGTATACTGAAATTGCGCATTCCAGCGCAAAAAGAGAGGTTTTTTCAATGCTGACACTTCGTGGGATCATTACCATTCTGGTGCTGGCAGGGCTGTTTGCCCTGGCAGTGGTCTGGATCTCCAAGCAGGGCGGCTGGAAAGGCGAAGGCTGCGGCGGCAACTGCGCCTCCTGCCACCAGCACTGCGATACTCCGGAAAAGAAACCGCACTGACTGCAATGCCCCCGGATGGCTATCCGGGGGCATTTTGCGTCACAGGGCACCGTAACGGGCGGCAAAAACGGCTACGGTGCTCAGCAGATCGAGCTGGGCTTTCTGGTAGGTGGTGCGCCCGATGCAGAGCCGCTCCAGCACATCCTCCTCCTTGCGGCGCTCCAGGTAGCGCAGCTGGAGCAGGCCTGCACGGATGGGGTCGGCGGTGCGGTAATACTCCTGCGTCTGCTGGATGGCCCGGGCCCAGCCCCAATTGGCCGGGCTGCGGGCCCACTGGCGGGTACCGTAGTTCTGCAGGGCCTCCCGGGTCTTTCTGCGCTGTTCAGCGGTCATCACGCCGCCCCCTTTCTTTGGCACATCCGGGTGCCCGGGCCAAAGAAGCAGGCATCCCGCTGTTCCATGGTCAGCCCCAGCATGGCAGAAAGACGGTCGGCTTCGCTGACTTTGAAATCGCTCTCGTCGTTCAGCTTTTGATGCAGGGCGCTGCTGCTGATGCCCAGCACCCGTGCCACATGGCCCAGCTTGAGGCCCTGGCTTTCAATGTAGGCGCGGATCTGTGTGGTATTTGTCATCAAAGGTTCTCCTTTCATCTGGATCTCTGCGTGTCGTTTCACAATCTTTGGTTGTATTATAGTTCGATGTTGATTTTTTGTCAACTATTTTACCAAAATCGCGCGAAAATCGTTGATTTTTAAGAACTTTTCTGATATACTTACGGCAGAACATTCTTTTTCAGGAAAAGCGAGGTCCCTGCCATGTCAGAACTTTCCCGCCGTATCTTACAGCGTCGGCTCGAGCTGGGGCTCTCTCAGGAAGAGCTTGCCCAGCGGATGGGCTACCGCTCCAAATCCTCCATCACCAAGCTGGAAAAAGGGGTCAACGACATCCCGCAGTCCAAGGTGGAGGAGTTTGCCGCTGCATTGGAGACCACCCCCGCATGGCTGATGGGGCTGGAAAACACTGCGTTTGTCCCGCCGGGGTTTGAGCCCCTGCCCGAAATGGTACGGGTGCCGCTGGTGGGCAGCATTGCCTGCGGCTCCCCCATCACCGCCGAACAGAACATCGAATGCTACATCGGCGTTCCTGCCGCATGGCACGCCGACTTTGCCCTGACCTGCCACGGCAGCAGCATGGCCCCCACCATCTGCGATGGTGACATCGTCTGCATCCGCTGCCAGCCCGAGGTGGAGCAGGGCGAGATCGCCGCCGTGCGGATCGGCGATGAGGCCACCTTAAAGCATTTTCACCGGCAGGGCGACACCGTTATGCTTCTGGCCGACAACGCCGCCGTCTGCCCGCCCATGATCTATGCCGGGCCACAGTTGAACGAGATCCAGATCGAGGGCAGAGCCGTGGGCTTCTGCAGAGGTTTATAATATGAGCAACGAAACCATGACCCTGAAAGTCATCGCACACATCCACACCGCCTTCCCCACCAAGTTCGGCATCCCCCGACAGAGCGGGTTGGTGGACGGCCTGCGGGGCGAAATCATCTTCACCCCGGAATACCGCAACGCCGATGCCCTGCGCGGGCTGGAGGATTTCAGCCACATCTGGCTGGTGTGGCAATTCTCCGGCGCGGTGCGGGAGAGCTGGTCTCCCACCGTCCGGCCCCCGCGCCTGGGCGGCAACACCCGGATGGGCGTGTTTGCCACCCGCTCCCCCTTCCGGCCCAATCCGCTGGGCCTTTCCAGCGTCAGGCTGGAGGCCATCGAGCACCGCCCCGAGGTGGGCCCGGTGCTCATCGTGCGGGGCGCAGACTTGATGGACGGCACCCCCATCTACGACATCAAGCCCTACATCCCCTACGCCGACTGTCACTCGGATGCGGCAGCCGGATTCACGGCACAGACCCAGACGCACAAACTGCAGGTCGAATGCCCGCCGGAGCTGTGGGAAACCGTACCCGCCGCCGAACGGGACGGCCTGCGGGGCGTGCTGGAAAACGACCCCCGTCCCTCCTACCAGCACGACCCGAAGCGGGTATACGGAATGGAATTTTCGGGATTGGAAGTCCATTTTGTCGTAGATGGTGCTGTTCTGACCGTGACCGGCATCACCCGCCGCTGAGAGGTGCCGCCGTGGAACTGCGTACCATCAACACCTTTTTGCATATTGCGGAGCTGCACAGCTTTTCCCGTGCGGCACGGGAGCTGGGGTATTCCCAGTCGGCAGTCTCCGCGCAGGTGGCCCAGCTGGAAGCCGAATTGGAAACGCCGCTCTTCGACCGGGTGGGCAAAACGGTCCGCCTGACCGATGCCGGGCAGACCTTTCTGACCTATGCCCGCTCCCTGCTGGCCACTGCCGAGCAGGCCAAAGCGGCCCTGCAGCCTGCCCGGCAGGTCAGCGGTACCCTGCGGGTGGCACTGGCAGATTCGGTCTGCAGCACCTTTCTGCCCGACCTGCTGCAGCGGTATCACGCCCTCTGCCCGCAGGTGGAGCTGGTGCTCCGCACCGCTACCGACGATGAGATGCTCCAGATGCTGGGCTCCAATCAGATCGACCTGGCATACACGCTGGACAAGCCGCTGCTGCAGCCCAGCTTTGTGCTGGCTGTGGATGAGCCGGAGCCCATCTGTGTGGTGGCCCCCGCCGGGCACCCATTGGCCGGGCAGGCGGAGGTCACGCTTCAGGAACTGGCCGGGCAGGAGTTCCTGCTGACCGAGCGAGGCATGAGCTACCGCGATGCCCTCGACCAGTGCATGGCAGCGCAGGGGCTGGCCATCAAGCCCTTCCTCGAGCTGGGCAGTGCTTCCCTGCTCTGCCAGATGGTCGAGCACGGCATGGGCCTCTCCTTCCTGCCTGAGTACATCGTGCAGAATGCCCTCGCCGCCGGAACGCTGGCCCGCCTGAATGTCCCCGCCTGTCGCGTGGAGATGCGGCGGCAGCTGTTCTACCACAGGGATAAATGGCTCACCCCCCAGATGAAGGCATTCATCACGCTGGTGCAGAGATAAAGACAGCGATAAAAAAACAAGCCTTTCCGTTGGTGTCACACTGTGAGGTGCACCACACGGAAAGGCTTGTTTTTTCACATTATTTTTTCAACAGGTCGGAAAGGCACTGCACCGTCCGGCCATGGTAGCCGGTGACGGTCTCGGCGTGGAGCAGGCTGCTCAGGACGCTTTCCTCCACACACTCGGCCACCGCCCGGAACAGCGGGTTGATGGCATCATCGTGGAGCATCTCCATGGGCAGGAGGGCTTTGTCCGAGTAATGCGGCATCCGGTTGGCCGTGGTAAAGGCCAGAACGATCTCACCCGAACCGTTGCCGCAGGCACTGCCGGTGCGGGAAAGCCCCACCAGCGCCCGGTGGCAGAGCCGCCGCAGCTGGCGCTCGCTCAGGGGGATATCTGTTGCCAGCACCGTGATGATGGAGCCCTTGTCCTCATGGGGCGGGATGCGGGCTTCCAGCAGCTCGTGGATGGGTGTGCCCGCCACGATGAGGTCATCGAAGGTGGCATGATTGGAGAGCACCAGTGCCCCGATGGTGTAGGACTTACCGTCCAGCTCCACCAGCCGGGAGGCAGAACCGATGCCGCCTTTCAGCCCGTGGCAGCGCATTCCGCGTCCGGCACCCACTGCACCCTCAGCGAAATCGGCTTTGCAGTCTGCCAGAGCGGCAGCCACATGCGCCTCGGTGACATGCAGGCCCCGGATATCGTTCAGGCCGCTGTCGTTGCACTCGCAGACGACCGGGTTCACACTGCCGGTGGTCTCGCAGATATCGGGGTTGCGCTCCAGCATATATTTGACCAGCGCCGTTTCCACGGTGCCCACACTCAGGGTGTTGGTAAACAGGATGGGGGTCTCCAGTGTACCCAGCTCATCGATCTGGACAAGGCCGGTGGTCTTGCCGAAGCCGTTGATGACATGGCAGGCCGCCAGCACCTTATCATGGAACACATCCCCGGGGTGGGGCAGCAGCGCGGTCACACCGGTCTGGATGTCGCCATCCGCCAGTGTGCAATGGCCCACCGTCACGCCCGGCACATCACTGATCTTATTGCGCTCCCCGTGGGGCAGATGCCCCACCCGGAAGCCCCATTCATTCTTATCGATTCCCATAAATACCTCTCCGTTATTGCTTTCCAATACTGCCCCTCCTGATAGGAGAGGCAGAAAAACAGTCGTGCGTAAACCTGGCTTCCCCATGGGGGAGCCGCCGCAGGCGGCTGAGCGGGCTCACCCCTCAGAGTGCTTCACGCGCTGCATCTCCCCCAGATCATAGGGGGTATTCTGGTAGACATAATAGTTCAGCCAGTTTTCATACAGCAGATGGGCGTGCGCGCGCCAGCGGAAGAGCGGCGGCTGGCTGGGGTCGTCGTTGGGATAGTAGTTTTTGGGCACTGCAATGGGCAGGCCCTTGGCAACATCCCGCTTATACTCCGCATCCAGCGTGTATTTGTCGTACTCCGGGTGGCCGATGACAAAGATCTGCCGGCCGTTCTCGGTGCTCATCAGGAAAGGCCCTGCCTCATCGCTCTCGGCAAGGATGCGCAGCGCACCGCAGTGGTCGATATCCTCCCGGCTCATGGCGGTGTGGCGGCTGTGGGGGGCATAGAACACCTCATCAAAGCCGCGCACCAGCGGGTTGGAGGGCCGGATGACCCGGTGCTCGAACACGCCGAACATCTTGGCAGGCAGCAGCTCCTTGCGGATGCCGTAGTGGTAGTACAGGCCCGCCTGCGCACCCCAGCAGACATGCAGGGTGGAATAGACGTTCGTCTCGCTGAAATCCATGATCTCGCACAGCTCCGGCCAGTAATCCACCTGCTCAAAGTCCATGGTCTCCACCGGAGCGCCGGTGATGATCATGCCATCGTAGCGGTTATGCTTCACCTCGTCAAAGGTCTTATAAAAGGCCTCCAGATGGGCCGCGGAGACGTGCGTTGCCTCATGGCTCACCGTCTGCAGCAGGGTCATGTGCACCTGCAGCGGCGTGTTGGCCAGCAGCCGGGCAATCTGGGTCTCGGTGGCGATCTTGGTGGGCATCAGGTTCAGGATCAGGATCTCCAGCGGGCGGATATGCTGGGACGCTGCCCGCTCCCGGTGCATGACAAAGACGTTTTCCTCGTACAGAGCATCGTAGGCGGGGAGCGTTTTCGGGATGATGAGGGGCATAGTGTCGTACTCCTTTGGTGCGGATATTGATAGCGGCCTCGCCCTCTCCGTCACGGCTTACGCCGTGCCACCTCCCCCAAAGTGGGAGGCCTTGGCAAAACCACAAAGTTTATTTTTCGCCAGAGGCTCCCCCTTTGGGGGAGCTGCTGAACGAAGTGAAGCTGAGAGGGCGAGCCCGTTTGCCTTTTAGATCTTATCCAAAGCCTGTGCGATATCTGCGATCAGATCCTCAGCACTTTCCAGACCGCAGCTCATGCGCACCAGCTCTGCGGGCACACCGGCGGCTTTCAGCTGCTCATCGTTCATCTGGCGGTGGGTGCTGGAAGCCGGGTTCAGGCAGCAGGTGCGGGCATCGGCCACATGGGTCTCAATGGCGGCCAGCTTAAGCTCCTTCATAAAAATGCTGGCGGCTTCGCGGCCGCCGGCCAGACCAAAGCTGACCACGCCGCAGCTGCCATTGGGCAGATACTTTTCAGCCAGTGCGTGGTAGGGGCTGGACTCCAGGCCGCAGTAATTCACATAGGCCACCTTGGGATGGCTTTCGAGGAACTTTGCCACGGCCATGCCGTTGGCGCAGTGGCGCTGCATCCGGACATGCAGGCTTTCCAGGCCGAGGTTCAGCATATAGGCATTCATCGGGGACTGCATGGAGCCGAAGTCCCGCATCAGCTGAGCCGTTGCCTTGGTGATAAAGGCACCCTCTTTGCCGAAGCGTTCGGCGTAGGTGATGCCGTGGTAGCTGTCGTCCGGGGTGCACAGGCCGGGGAACTTCTCGGCGTGGGCCATCCAGTCGAACTTGCCGCCGTCCACGATGGCACCGCCCAGCACAGCGCCGTGGCCGTCCATATACTTGGTGGTGGAGTGGGTCACGATATCCGCGCCCCACTCAAAGGGGCGGCAGTTGACCGGCGTGGGGAAGGTGTTGTCCACGATCAGGGGCACGCCGTGGGCGTGAGCAGCCTTGGCAAATTTCTCGATATCCAGCACAGTCAGGGCGGGGTTGGCAATGGTCTCGCCGAACACCACCTTGGTGTTGGGCCGGAAGGCAGCGTTCAGCTCCTCCTCGGTGCACAGCGGGTCCACAAAGGTGGCCTCAATGCCCATCTTCTTCATGGTGACGGAGATGAGGTTGAAGGTGCCGCCGTAGATGGTGCTGGATGCCACGATATGGTCACCGGCCTCGCAGAGGTTGAACAGGGCAAAGAAGTTGGCTGCCTGACCGCTGGAGGTCAGCATGGCGGCGGTGCCGCCCTCCAGCTCGCAGATCTTCTTGGCCACAAGGTCACAGGTGGGGTTCTGCAGGCGGGAGTAGAAGTAGCCGTCGGCTTCCAGGTCGAACAGCTTGCCCATATCCTCGCTGGTGGCATATTTGAAGGTGGTGGACTGGATGATGGGGATCTGGCGGGGCTCGCCATTGCCGGGCGTATAGCCGCCCTGCACACAGATGGTATCACGGTTCATTGCAACATACTCCTTTACTGGGTTTGTCCGAATAGTACAATTCCCCGCAGGAGCACATGTCTCCGGCGGGGAATTGAAACGTTGAATTTTACTTCCCGTCCGGGACGAAATGAGGAGAGAACTCCTTCCGTCAAAGCCTTTCGGCTTTGCCACCTCCCTCTCCGAGGGAGCTGGCGCACGAAGTGCGACTGAAGGAGTTACTTCCTCAGCCGCTTATCGCTTCTGGTGGCCCAGAAAGTGCCAACGGTCTGGAAGATCTGCACCAGCAGCACCAGCAGGATGACACAGACGATCATAATGTTGGTCTGGTAGCGGTAGTAGCCGTAGGAAAGGGCGATCTTGCCCAGGCCGCCGCCGCCGATGACACCGGACATGGCCGAGTAGCCCAGAATGGTGGTCAAAGCTGTGGTCATGCTGGAGATCAGGCCGGGCAGGCACTCGGGGATCATTACTTTGGTGATGATCTGGAACGGGGTCGCACCCATGCTCTGGGCGGCTTCCACCACACCCTCATCCAACTCGCGCAGGCTGGTCTCCACCAGACGCGCCACAAACGGGAAGGCCGCCACCACCAGCGGGACGATGGTGGCCTTGGTGCCTACGGTGGTGCCCACGATGATACGGGTCAGCGGAAAGACGCAGATCATCAAAATCAGGAAAGGCACACTGCGCAGGATGTTGATGATGATATTCAGCAGGTGCATCAGCCAGCCGGGCAGGGGCAGAATGCCGTCCTTATCACCGGCCACCAGCAGCACGCCCAGCGGCAGGCCGATGACCAGAGAGAACGCGGTGGAGAGCAACGTCACATAGAAGGTCTCCCAGATGGCAAAGCCATAATCTGCAATGGTCATTCTCCGGTCACCTCCTCCACCGTAATGCCGGGCTGTGCCCGCATATAGGCAGCAGCCTGTTTTGCTTCGTCCAGGTCAGCGGGCAGCTTGAGCAGCATGGAGCCGTAGCACTGGCCGCTCAGGTCGCGGGTATCGGCGCTGAGCACCGACACCAGAATGCCCTTTTCGGCGGCAAGGCTTGCCACCAGCGGTTTTGCGGCGGAAGAACCGTTGAAGGTCACACGCACCACATGATCGTCCGGCGCAAAGCTGGACAGGTCGCGGGCTGCGCTGCCGCCGTTGGGAGCCACCAGACGCTTTGCCGCGGCGGTCTTGGGGTTGGCGAAGATCTCCTTCACCTCGCCCTGTTCCACCACAACGCCGCCGTCCAGAATGGCAACGTGATCGCAGATCTCCTCCACAACGCTCATCTGATGGGTGATGACCACCACCGTGATGCCCAGCTTCCGGTTGATGTCCTTAATCAGGGTCAGGATGGAGTGGGTGGTGTTGGGGTCCAGCGCGCTGGTGGCCTCATCGCAGAGCAGGACCTTGGGGTCAGTTGCCAGTGCGCGGGCAATGGCAATGCGCTGCTTCTGGCCGCCGGAGAGCTGGGCCGGGTAGGCGTTGGCCTTATCGGGCAGGCCCACCATTTCCAGCAGTTCCTTGGCGCGCTTTTCGGCTTCCTCTTTCTTCACACCTGCCAGCTCCATGGGGAAGCAGATGTTCTTCAGGCAGCTGCGCTGCATCAGCAGGTTGAACTGCTGGAAGATCATCGTGATCTCCCGGCGGCGCTGGCGCAGCTGGGCAGGCGTGAGCTTTTCCATCTCCACGCCGTCAATGACCACGCTGCCCTCGGTGGGGCGCTCCAGCAGGTTGATGCAGCGCACCAGCGTGGATTTACCCGCGCCAGACATGCCGATGATGCCGTAAATCGAGCCATCCGGGATGGTCAGGCTAATGTCCTTCAGCGCATTCACTGCGCCGTCCTTCATCTGGAAGGTCTTGGAAAGGTGTTTGATCTCGATCACAGAAATTGCTCCTTGCTGTTGAATAAGCTCCTTCAGTCAAATCCTTACGGATTTGCCAGCTCCCTCATAGAGGGAGCCTGAAACAGAACGGTCAAGCAAAGGCCCCCTCCCCGAGGGGGCTGTCACCGCAAGGTGACTGGGGGAGTTCGCTTAACCCTCGATCGGGCTCAGGTCGCTCTGCTTGCCGCCGTAGATGCCCATAGGCTCAACGTGGATACCGGCAACGGAGACCAGGTGAGTGCCCTTCTCCTCATTGAAGTTGTCCAGGTAGGGCTGATGCTGGAAGTAGTTGGTGTCGCACTGGCCATCCTCAACGATGGTGTTGGGGATCACATAGTCATCGTACTCCTGGATGTCCAGCGTAATGCCCTTGTCGGCCAGGATCTGCTTGCAGACCTCCAGGATCTCGCAGTGGGGAGCGGGGGTGGCAGCGCAGCTGACAGTCTCACCGTTCAGTGCGTCATAATCGATGGAAGGATCATAGCCGTCAGTGGGGTCTTCCACAACGGAGACCACAGCGCCGCCGTAGCTCTCGGTCATAAAGTCCTTGACCTGCTGGCTCTGCAGGGCAGCGACCAGAGCCTTGATCTTGGGCTCCTCCTCATTGCCTTCCTTGCAGACCAGAACGTTGACGTAGGCAGAGGTGCCATCCTCCATGGCCAGAGCGTCGGTCATGGGGTCCAGACCGGCGGAGATGGCGTAGTTGGAGTTGATGACAGCGTAGTCCTCATCCTGCAGGACGTTGGGCACCTGAGCAGCCTCGACCTCGTCCACATTGACGTTCAGGGGATTCTCTTCGATGTCGTTCTTGGTGGCGGTCAGGCCTGCATCTGCCTTCAGCTTGAAGAAGCCGTTCTTCTCCAGCAGGGTCAGAGCGCGGGCCTCGTTGGTGGTGTCGTTGGGAACAGCGACCTTGATCTTGTCCAGCTTGGCAGCGGTGGAGGCAGCCTCAGAGGATGCAGCGCCGGAAGCGGCGGAGCTTGCGGTGGAGGAAGAACCGCCGCAGGCGGTCAGGGCAACGGCAGCAGCGGCCACGCCGGAAACTTTCAGAAAATTACGACGAGTGATCTTAGACATTTTGTTTTCCCTCTCTACTTTTACAAAAATGTTTTTGTGCGGTGCGGCACAATCCGCACCCTTTGCACCGGAAGCAAAATAAAAAACGCTTCCGTCCTCAGCGGGCATACACCCACAAGGACGAAAGCGTAAAACTTCCGTGGTACCACCTTGGTTTACTGTCCCCTCACAGAGACAGCCTCACTGCTGCGGCGTTTTGCAACGCGACAACCGGACGCTGTAACGGGCGCTCCCGTCGCAGGCTTAGCACTCTTGCACTTCGCCCCCGCGGCTCCGAGACCATTTTCAGTTCCCTGTTTCCTGCCCTTTTCCACCGCCCGGGCTCTCTGGAAGGATCAATGCGAAAACCTACTCTTCTCTTCACAGCCATTTTTGTGATATTGCATACATAATACCCCACTCTTCCGGGTTTGTCAACCCTTTCAACGAAGTTTTTCAGTAGGGAATTGCCCGCTTACTGCCGGCCGGCATCCTGCTCCGTGCTGTACAGCACCATCAGGTGGTTGGCGCTAGCCTCCAGCTGGGATTTTGCCTGACGGAGGTTCGCCTCCTCGGTCTCGTTCATCTTTTCGGGCTTATCTTTGCGCAGGCAGCGGCGCAGGCTGGCAAGGTCGTTCTTGACTCGGTTCTTCTCGTCCTTGTCCAGTTCCTTTTTACACTTGGAGAGGGCTTCATCCACCTTGTAAGCCAGCATCTCGGCCTGATTGTGGAGTTCCAGCCGCTCCCTGCGGCGGGTATCCTCCTCCTCGTAGGCGGCGGCATCGGCCATGGCGCGCTGGATCTCGTTCTCAGAAAGATTGGTGCTGCCGGTGATGGTGATGTTCTGCTCCCGGCCGGTGCCCAGATCCTTTGCGGACACCTTGACCACGCCATTCACGTCGATGTCAAAGGTGACCTCGATCTGGGGCTTGGAGGAGAAGCCGGAGCGGATGCCGGTGAGCTTGAATTTGCCCAGGCTCTTGTTGTCGCGGGCAAAGTGGCGCTCGCCCTGCAGCACGTTGATCTCCACGCTGGTCTGCATGGGGCGGGCCGTGGTAAAGATCTGGCTCTTGCGGGTGGGGATCATGCTGTTGCGGGTGATGAGGGGGGTGGCCACGCCGCCCAGCGTCTCAATGGACAGCGTCAGCGGGGTAACATCCATCAGCACAAGGCCCTGCGCGGCCGCGCCGGTGGCACCGGCCAGCTTTCCGCCGCCCTGCAGCAGGCCGCCCTGCACGGCGGCACCCATGGCCACGCATTCATCGGGGTTCAGGGTATGGCTGGGCTCACAGCCCAGCAGCTCCCGGACCTGCCGCTCCACAGCGGGCATCCGGGTGCTGCCGCCCACCAGCAGGACTTTGCCCAGCTGGCTGGCGGAAATCCCGGCATCCCGCAGGGCGTTCTGCACCGGCTGAACGGTGCGGGCCAGCAGGTCACCGGTCATCATCTCAAACTGGGGGCGGCCCAGGCTCAGATCCAGATGGTGGGGGCCATCCTTGCCCACCGCGATAAACGGCAGGTTCAGCTGGGCGGAAAGCGCGCTGGAAAGCTCCTTCTTGGCCTTTTCCGCTTCCTCCTTCAGGCGGCCCATGGCGGCGGGGTCCTTGGTCAGATCGATGCGGTCAGACCTGCGGAATTCCGCCACAGCCCACTCAACGATGCGCTCGTCAAAGTCATCGCCGCCCAGATGGGTATCGCCGCCGGTGGCCAGCACCGTAAAGGTGCCGTCCTCGATCTCGATGATCGAAACATCAAAGGTGCCGCCGCCCAGATCGTAGACCAGGATCTTCTGGGGAGCTTCGTTGTCCAGGCCGTAGGCCACTGCGGCGGCGGTGGGTTCGTTGATGATGCGCAGAACATTCAGGCCCGCAATGCGGCCCGCGTCCTGAGTGGCCTTGCGCTGGCTGTCGTCAAAATAGGCAGGCACCGTGATAACGGCCTCGGTCACCGGTTCGCCCAGGTAGCTCTCGGCATCGCGGCGGATCTTGGTCAGGATCATGGCACTGATCTCCTGCGGGGTCAGATCTCTGCCATCGATATGCACCCGGTGATCAGAACCCATGTACCGCTTGATGCTGGACACCGTGCGGCCGGAGTTTGTGGCGATCTGGCGCTTTGCCGCGCCGCCCACCAGACGCTCGCCATCCTTGGTAAAGGCCACCACGCTGGGGGTGGTGCGCTCGCCTTCGGCGTTGGTGATGACCACAGGCTTGCCGCCCTCCACCACCGCCACGCAGGAGTTGGTGGTACCAAGGTCGATTCCGATCACTTTGCTCATAGTGCTTGTCCTCTTTTCTTCGGCGCAGAATATTTCCTTGAATATCTTACCGGTTTCCTATGACGATTTCTTAGAACAAATGTAAAGAAACTGTGTTTCAGGCGTTTTTATCATCGGCCAGCAGCTGATCGGTCAACAGTTCAGCCTCCCGCAGCCAGTCGGCAGCATCCGTTTCGCCCTCGGCCTGCAGGATCCGAAACCCCTGCACGGCTTCGGCCACCTGCAGCAGCGCCTTTTTGCGGGAGAGGTACTGGGTCTCGTACTGAGCAAGACGCAGGCAGACCTGCGGGGTGTAGGCGATGTCCGGCACCTCCCGGGCAGCGCTCTGGGCGCGGCGGTAGTATTGCAGGGTCTCAGCCATCTCCCCGCCCGATGCAGCACAGTCATCCCCCAGGGCGATCATGGCCTGCACCTCCCCGGCCTGCGCGGCCTTTTTCCACATCCGCCGGGCCTGGGTCTTATTCTTCCGGGCACCCCGGCCATAATACAGGCAGTCCCCCAGGGCAGAAAGCGCCTCTGCGCTGCCCGCCTCGGCAGCGGCAGTGTAGCGGGCCGCCGCTTCCTGCCAATTCCCGGCCCGGGCGGCGGCGTGCCCGGCTTCCAGTTCCTGAGCGCCGGGGTTGTCGCTCCCCCGCTCCGATCTCAGCAGCCCGCTGAGCAGGGAGACATCCAGCGTGGCAGAGCTTGTCCACGGATCCAGCACCACACCATCGATGCCGTCCGTTTCCAGCGCATACTCCATGGCGCTGCGCAGGCTGCGCTCCACCATGGGGCGGGTGGCGCTGGCCTTTTCCGCCTCGGCGTTCTTTACCGAGGTGAACAACGGCAGATAGTGCCGCTCTTTCCGGGTGTGGAGCAGCCAGGGCTGCAGGCCCTCGGCCCGCTCCTCCGGGATGGGCAGGTGTGCCCAGGGGGCGGCCCCGCTCTGGGGGTCCACCGCCGCATCCAGCGGAACCAGCACCTTGGTCTGCAATTCCAGCGCATAGTTCAGGGCGTTCATCAGGCTCCAGAAATGTTCCTCGTTCTGCTCCCGGTACAGCCGCGCCACGGCCTCCTCCACAAACGGGCAGCCTGTGCCCACCGGCCCGTACTGCGGCGCAGTCCGCTTTTTTCCGCTGCCCACCGGCCGGAAGCGCCGACCGCCCATGTTGTATGCCATTTATCTCACCCTTCTTTTTCATCAATAGGATAAGTATAGCAGGAATCCGCAAATTTCACAATATTTTCCCGCAGGCAGCCGAACGCAAAAACAGCAGGCGGCTGCACATGGCCGTCTGCTGTTCGGTTCACTCTTCTGCCGGTTTCTCCGCATCGTCCAGATAGTTCTCGATGCTGCCGATGCTGTACCGGTTCTCGTTGGCTTTCACGCTCCGTGCACTGGCATCGTAGCAGGCTTCCAGAATGGGCATCACTGGCTGCTGGCCCTCCGGGTCGGTCAGATGTCCGATGGCCCGGGCCTCATAGTAGTTGTCGATGATCTGGTTCACGATCCGTTTGCGGTCACGGAGCGGAGTCTGCAGGTTGGCCAGCAGCTCCTGCCGGATGCCGCAGCTGTTGCTGCCGTGGTCACCGAACAGGATGTAATACTCCTGCTCGATCTCCAGCGGTGCAGCCTGATGCAGATAATAATCCGTCAGTGCCCTCCGCTTCTTTTCGGTGCTGAAGCCCTTGATATCCTCCATGCCGCGCGGAAAGAGTTCCGGATGCCGGATCCACATTTCATAGGGCCCCACCGGCAGGTGCAGAGTATCGAATACATCCAGAAAATCCTCCAGCGCAATGCGGATCTCGCCCCGCTCCCATTTCTGAATGGTACGCTTGTCCCGCCCCAGCATATCCGCAAGCTCCTGCTGAGATCTGCCCGCCATGTTCCGGGCAAAGGCAATGGCTTCCCCGATTCGGTTCCGGTAGTTGGTCATATTCTTTCCCTCCTGACACACACTTGTACACCAGGCATTCCAACGTCTGGCGACATAAAATACTTTCCTCTGATAAAAGGATAATGGTTTGTCCCGCCTTCTGTCAAGAGTTGCAAATTCAATCACTTCACGTCAAATTATTGTTAAATGTGTCATCCAAGCCGGGCAGCCGCCTTTTTTGCAGAGATTTCGCCGCTCCGTGGGGCATCCGCCCCCTGTCTTAAACAACGTTCGGGCCATTTTGTCCTTTTTCACCTGCCAGAGGCAGCCGGATGTGTCATGTACACCACACCATGCGACGCAAAATATTTTTTGCAAAAAATTCCTCTTCGGCAAGTTTTTCCCAGCGCATCCGTTTCCATACACGCAAAAACCGCCCATAGCCGTCAAAAACAGCCATGGGCGGGTGCTTTTTCTTTATGCCAGTTTATTCAGCCTTACGGCAACGTAGGGATCAGGGAGCTTGAGCTCGTCAGCAAGGTCGGCTTCAGATTCGTACTTCTCCGCCGCCATGCCCACCACAACGCTGCACACGTCAAAGCGTCCGGCAGGTGAAAGGGCCGTGACCTTGGCTTCTCCATCGGCAATGGCTGTCACCACGCCATCCGCATCCACGGTAACGACACCGGGGTTGCTGCTGACCCATGTAATGGGCACACTGCCGCCGCCTTCCACCGCAACGGTGGCCGTCAGGCGTTCCTGGGTGCCCACGGTGCGGAGCAGCAGGTCACTCTTGTTCAGGGTCACCTTGCCGATATCCGAAGTCACCGTGACGCTGCACCGCAAAGCCTGGCCGTTGGAGACCATTGCCGTGATGGTGGTGGTGCCCGCCGCCTGAGCCGTGACAAGGCCCTTATCGCTGACTGTGGCAACCTCAGGGTTGCTGCTCATCCACTGGTAGACATAGAGGAAGGAGTGGTCGCTGTTGGTCAGCTGGAGCTGATGGGTGGGGTGCAGGTCATTGTACTGCAGCACAAGACTCAGGCTGGTGGTATCCAGCGTGGGCTTTTTTCTGGCTGCTTCTTCATTTTTGCGGGTCACGGTCACCTTGCAGGCGGCACGTTCGCCGTGGTCGGAGATGGCGGTGATGATGGCAGTGCCCGCATTGCGGCCCGTCACCTTGCCGTCGCCATCCACCGTGGCAACATTGGAGTTGCTGCTCATCCAGACGATGAAGTAATAATCGCTCTGTCCGCTGGTGTACAGGTAGCCCTTGGGGCGGGGGTCATCATCTGTGATCTCCAGCTCCATCTCGGTCAGCTCCAGTTCCAGCTTGGAGCCGGTTCCGGTCAGGCCTGTCAGCACACCGGGCGCGGCCTGCGCGGGCAAAGGGGCAGCCAGCAAGGCCCCGCTCAGAGCCAGCAGGGCCAGAAGCCGCCCCGCGGTTTGGAATTTCCATTTCATTGGGTCGAACTTCCCTCCTTGTTTCATCCCATGGGATCAAAGGAATGCCGCACACATGGAAAAATTTCGCGTCCATGATTTTTCTCACTATTGATTTATTTTACACGTCCGGCCAATGTGGGTCAAGTTTTTCGCCCAAAGTGCTGTGCTTTCGCACCCGATTTCGTCGGGAATGCCAGTTTTTTCCGATTTTTTTGTGCAGAACATCAGGGCCAAAAGCTGCTCCCGGCGCAGGCAGCCAAACGCCGCGCTCACATTCAGTTGTGCTGTTTCAGGGCGCAGACCGCAATGCTCAAAGCACTCCAAGCTGCCTGATACATCAGGACAGCTGCCACCGACAGGGTGCCGATGCTGCCCGCGTAGGTCAGCAGAACACCGATGACCACCGAGAACCAGACCGAGACCATCTGCACCGTGGTGGCGCTCGTCTCGGCGTTCTGGGCCTTTTCCGCCGCGCGCAGGCCGCCGATCAGGCTGGCAAAGCCCTTATCATGCAGCATACAGCAGCGGGCAGTCTCGTCCGGCTGAGCAGGGGTCAGCGCGCTGCACTGCTCCTGATCCAGCAGGGTGATCATCCCCTCGGGCAGATGGTAAGCCTCGGTGATGTGGCGGGCCGTCAGGCTGGGGTCCTCACAGGTAACCAGCAGGCGGATGTTCTCCCGCTGCAGCACCTCCAGCCCGCGGGCGGCGTTGCGGCCGCCCACATAGTGGAGCACAAACATAGCGTGCAGGCTGCCGGAAACAGCCAGATACAGGATCTGCAGCGCGCCGTTTTGGGAGTGCTCATCCTCATACTCCTGCTCAGGCAGGGGCACCCCCTCCCGCTCCATGTACAGCCGGTTGCCGATGAGCACCCGGTTGTTATCGCACCAAGCGGCAAAGCCAAGACCGTGGTGGACCTCCAGATCCTTCACAGGGTACAGGATCTCGGTGCGGTCCTCGATGATCTGGCGGAACAGGCCCCGCAGGGTCTCACAGCTGTGGTTGAGGATGCTGGCCGCATAGAGGATGGCACGGTCGATGCGGCCGCCCTTGAAGATGCGGATATCCTCCAGATTCACGCTGTCGGCGGTAAAGAGCTCGTCGGCATCCACCTGCACGGTGTCCACACCGCCCAGCTCCTCAATGGCAGCCCAGCCGGGCACCACGGCACCGGCGGCGGCAGCGGTCTTTTGCAGGCGCAGAGAAGCGATGCCCGCAACCAGGGTGGAGGACAGCGGTGCACCCATGCAGAGCATGGAGGTCAGGGCTGCGGCCATGCCGTTGGGCCCACCGCCAAACAGCAGGAACACCAGTCCGCTGAGCACGGCAGCACCCAGCAGGATCAGGGCTGTCTTGCGGGCGCGGCGCTCACTGGCGCGCTCCCCGAAGCTCTGCTCCACCAGTGCTTCGTCCCACTGGACAGGGCGGCTGAGCAGCACCCAGGGGTCTTTCTGATCCAGGCTCCGGGCCAGCACCCGGATCAGGTCCTTATCCCGGACACGGAATGCGCCCTGCAGCCCCTCGGGGGATCGGGCGGCGAGGTCGTAGCCGTTTCTGACGGCAGTCAGCAGGACACGGCTGCCCAGCAGGGCCAGGAACAGGCCCAGTGCGGCCACGCCGGAAAGCAGCGTCCAGCTGGAGTTCTGATAGCTCTGGGCGTTGAGCAGGGCGACCGCAGCCTGCACCAGCGCACCGCAGGCGGCCAGCGCCGGCATGGTGTCTGCACTGGGGCGGCCCTTGAGGCCCTGCAGGCCATCCCGCAGGACAGGCCAGCCCACAGCCAGCGCACCGGCCAGAAAGAGCAGGTTGGCAGCATAGAACGCCGCCGGGGCGATCACGGGGTCAAGGGAGGCCACAGGGGCCAGCAGCCCCTCGGCAACAAGGCCAAAGTGGAGCAGCACCACGGCAAGGATGCCCTCCAGCACACACCGCAGCGTCAGCTCCGCGCCCATCCGGCGGAGCTTCTCCCCAACCTGCTCGGGCGTTTCCGGCTCGGCTTCCTCTTCAGGCTTCTCCGCAGCCTCCGGCGCGGCAGGGGCCGCTTCCTCAGCAGGCTGGGCCGGGGCCTCCTCTGCCGGGGCGGCAGGCCGGGCGGGTGCCTCGTCCTCTTCCAGCCCCATCAGCGGCAGGCTCATGCTGTCGTCCTTGCTGGGGGCCTCGGTGCGGGTAGGGGCCTGCGGCTCGTTCTCGTCCGCACCCTTGCCAAAGAACTGGAACGCTGTTTCCGGTTCCGGCTCAACCTCTGGCGCGGCTTCCGGGGCAGACTTCGCCTGCTTTACCGACTGATCCTCGGCAAACACCATGGGGATGGCCGGGCCCTCGGGCGCTGCGGGAGCTTCCGGCTCCACGGCCAGCACCTCTTCGGGGGCATCCTGCACCTCCTCCACCGGGGCGGGCTTGGGGGTGCCATAGAGCATGGCCTTGAGCTCGGCCATCTCTGCATCCTCCTGCTGCTCCTGCGGGGTCAGGGGTTCCCGGCGGCGGGGCGGCTCCGGCTTTTTCTCGGGCTGGGGTGCAGGCCGGGGCTCCGGCTTCGGCGCTGCGGGAACTTCCGGCACAGTGGGCAGAGCCACAGGCTCTGCTTCCTCAAGCTCTCCGGGCTCCAATGCCAGCTCCAGACCGGCCTCTGCTTCTTCCTCATGGCCCAGTACGATCTCACCCGTGGGCGGCAGCTCATTCTGCACGGTCGGGGCGGCGGCTGGCTCCTCTTTGTCCTTTTCGCGGTGAAAGAGCTTGCCCAGCAGGCTGCCGGTGCTCTCCTTTTCCTCATCGCGGCGCTTCATCTCTTCGGGCACCTGTGCCACGCTGGTACTGAAAAACGTGCGGAACTTCTCGTTCTGCGCATCGATCTCTTCCTGTGTCAGCTCTTTGCGCTTATCATCCTTTGGCATCCTAGTCCCTCCCTGTTCTGGTCACGGCGGTCTGGCCGCTGTTTCTTACTCTGCGGCGCGCTGGCTCTGGATCTCATACAGGATGATGCCAGCCGCCACCGAGACATTGAAGCTGTCCACACCGGTGCCCTGAGCCGCCATATCCAGCCGCACCACACCATCGCAGAGCTTTTTCACCAGCTGGGATACACCACTGCCCTCGCTGCCCAGCACCAGTGCGATGGGGCCGGTCAGGTTGTTCTTGCGCAGGGGCACGCCGTCCATATCGGCACAGTAGACGAACACCCCCTGATCCTTCAGGCGGCGGATGGTCTCGCCGATGTTAGCCACGCGGGCCACAGGCAGGCGCTCGGCCGCACCGGCGCTGGACTTGATAACGGTGGGGGTCACGGACGCGCCGCCCCGCTTGGGGATGACGATGCCGTGGGCTCCGCACAGCAGAGCAGAGCGCATCACCGCGCCCAGATTATGGGGGTCCTCGATGCCGTCACTCAGCACCAGGAAAGGGGGCTCCCCCTTCTCTCTGGCAATGTTCAGCAGGTCCTCCACGGTCACATATTCGATCTCGCTGGCAAAGGCGGCCACGCCCTGGTGGCTCTCGGTGCCGGTCATCAGGCGCAGCTTGTTGGGATGCACCCGCTTGACCGTGGCCCCGGCCTCTTTGGCCATGGCGGTATAGTAAGCAGCCACGGCGGGGGCCATGCCCTCCGCGATCAGCACGGTATCCACGCCGGAACCGCTCTTGAGCAGCTCGGTCACGGGGTTTTTGCCGTAGACCAGGCTCTCATTCTTGGGCTGCTCCTCCGTGCTGCTGCGGCGGGGACGGCGCGGCATTTTCTGTTCGTCCATTGATGTGTTCTCCTTCCATTCTATGGCAAGGCGGGCCGTTTGAGCCGCGCCATGGTTTCGTTCTGTTTCAGTTTTACTATATTTTGACACTGATACATTTTAAAGTATAGCATACCCCGGCATTCTTCGCAATGTTTGCCGAAGGCAAAAGTTTTCCACATTCAGCAGGCTATACAATCGGTAATTCGGCTCAAATTTTTCCACATGTTGAAAACCCGGTGGAAAATGTTCAAAAATCAAGTTTGTACGCCCACTTTCCGGGTGGAATTCCACAGTTTCCACCGAGTTTTCAACCTCCCAGGTTCGACACGCAAACTTTCCGCCGTACTTTTTGTAAAATTCAAGTCGGAATTATGACAATTTTTTGAAGGGAGATCCAGTGGTTTTTGCCAGAATCTCCAACATCAAAATGCCCAATGTGAATTTGTGTTGAAAACGCCGCGGGAACCGCCTTGATTTTATCCTGTAATTGGGGTATACTACCCTTAGGTTCGTTAAAGGATGCGCAATCTTGTATCCAAAACGGCTTTTTCACCCCAAAATGATTTTGCGGAGGTAATGAATAATGTTGGTAAATGCAACCGAAATGCTGATCAAGGCACGCGATGGCCACTACGGTGTGCCCCAGTTCAACATCAACAATCTGGAGTGGACCAAGGCAGTCCTGACCGCCTGCGAGGAAATGAAGAGCCCCGTTATCCTGGGTGTCTCTGAGGGCGCAGGCAAATACATGACCGGCTTCAAGACCGTTGCCGCCATGGTCAGCTCCATGGTGGAGACCATGGGCATCACCGTTCCCGTCGCCCTGCATCTGGACCACGGCACCTACGAGGGCTGCAAGGCCTGCGTTGAGGCCGGCTTCTCCTCCATCATGTTCGACGGCAGCCACTACTCCATCGAGGAGAACGTGGAAAAGACCAAGGAGCTGGTCGCTCTGGCACACTCCAAGGGCCTGAGCATCGAGGCCGAGGTCGGCTCCATCGGCGGCGTTGAGGACGGCGTTGTGGGCGCTGGCGAGATCGCAGACCCCGCCGAGTGCGCAAAGATCACCGATCTGGGCATCGACTTCCTGGCTGCCGGCATCGGCAACATCCACGGCGTTTACCCCGCCAACTGGAAGGGCCTGGACTTTGAGGCTCTGGACCGCATCCACAAGGCTACCAACAACATTCCTCTGGTCCTGCACGGCGGCACCGGCATCCCCGACGAGATGATCCAGAAGGCCATCAGCCTGGGCGTTTCCAAGATCAACATCAACACCGAGTGCCAGCTGGTCTTTGCTGAGGCCACCCGCAAGTACATCGAGGCTGGCAAGGATCAGCAGGGCAAGGGCTTCGATCCCCGCAAGCTGCTGGCTCCCGGCGCTCAGGCCATCGTTGACAAGTGCAAGGAGAAGATCGAGCTGTTCGGCTGCGCAGGCAAGGCCTGAGCAGAAGCGCATCTCCTGAGCACATTCCCGCCCCATAAATGATATTGCCCCGCTGTTCTGTGCATCACAAAACAGCGGGGCATTTTTTTGTAAGCCAGTCCGCAAAAAGGGGGCTGCTGCACCGGTTTTTCCCGTGTGCCGCAGCCCCTCTTCTTTACTGGTTCAATTTTGCAAACGCTTCCCGCACATCGCCGGAGAAGTAGAGCGTGCCCAGTGCGCACACGGGGCCGGTGCCCCCAAGGGCGACCGCCCGGGCCACACCGGCTTCAATGGTGGGAGCAGGCTCGGCCCTGCCGCCCCGGGCGCGGATCTGTTCGGCCAGCGTCTCAGCGGGCATGGCGCGGGGGGTATGGGCCGCTACGGTGACGAACTGCCCGGCCAGCGGCAGGAGCAGTGCCAGCATCTCGTCCACATCCTTGTCCGCCATGATGCTGAGCAGGAACACGAACTTCTGCCCCGGAAAGCGGTCCCGCAGGCTCTGCACGGTGGCCCGCATTCCGTGGGCGTTGTGGCTGCCATCCAGCAAAAAGGCGGGCGAATGCCGCAGCAGCTCGAACCGGCCCGGCCAGCGCACCTGTTCCAGACCAGCACGGATGGCGCTGTCCGGGATGTTCCAGCCCCGGCTGCGCAGCACCCGCAGGGCCGTAATGGCCGTGGCGGCGTTCCGGGGCTGATAGCTGCCGATCAAGGGCAGGCGGATGCCGTTCAGGCCGTCAAAATCAAAGGTGACAGCATCCAGATCCCCGTCCTCGATGGTCAGCCTGCTGAGATCTACCACGGTCAGCGGCGCGTGCCGCTCTGCCGCCGCACGGGCGATGACGGCATCGGCCTCGGGCACACCGCCATAGCTCACCACCGGACTGCCCGGCTTGATGATGCCCGCCTTGGCCGACGCGATATCGGCCAGGGTGGGGCCCAGCTCCTTCACATGATCCATGCCCAGCGCCGTGATGACCGCGCACTCCGGCGGGTCGATGACGTTGGTGGAATCCAGCGTGCCGCCCAGGCCCACCTCCAGCACCACGATGTCGCATTTCGTCTCAACGAACCAGAGCATCCCCAATGCCGTGATGATCTCGAACTCGGTGGGGATATCGGTCATGGCATCGGCAGCGGGCTTCACACGCTCCACCAGCCGCACCAGCGCCTCGTCCGGGATCTGTTGGCCGTTTACCTGAATGCGCTCGTTGAACCGGTTGATAAAGGGCGAGGTATACAGGCCCACCCGGTAACCCGCCGCCTGCAGGCAGGAGGCCAGCATGGCCGCCGTGCTGCCCTTGCCGTTGGTGCCCGCCACATGGATGAATTTCAGCTGCTCGTGCGGGTTCCCCAGTGCGGCCAGCAGGGTCCGGGTGCGGGTCAGGCCCGGCTTGTGCCCCGCCCACTGGACGGCATGGATATAGTTCAGCGCTTCTTCATAGTTCATTGTGCAATGCCTCGGATCGTTTTGTTCTCCAGCAGCAGGCGCACCAGCACGGTGTTCACCGCCGCCAGGACCAGCGCGTTGGGAATGCGGGTCACCAGCACGCTCCACGGATAGTTATAGAAGAGGTGGAGTGCCAGCGAGTTGATGACAATGGAGCCCACCGCATGGCCGGCAAACACGCTGATCTGGGTGCGCAGACCCAGCCGCAGGTTGGGCAGAGCGCGCCAGAGAAGGCCCGCCGTCAGGCCGATGGAGCCCGCTCCCAGCGTGATCAGCGGATTGATGGCGTAGCCGGAAAGGGTGCCGCCGATCATATCGGCCACTGCACCCACGGCAAAGCCCTCCACCGGCCCGAACAGCACAGCGGCCAGCAGGGTGGGCAGGCTGCCCAGGTTGAACCGGACAAAGCCGGTGGAAATGCTCAGCACCCGGGCAAACACGATGCTCATGGCAGTGAGCAGGGCCAGCATGGTGAGCTTGCGGACGGAATTTCTGGAATGGTTCATATCAATTGTCCTCCCCTGTTTCGGGAACCGCGGGGCGGGCAATGCAAAACGCCCTCCCCTGTGACAAACCGCACAAAGGAGGGCGTGATTCAACGGTTCACATCCAGACGGGGCCGCAGACGGCCCCATCTGCACCCAAGTCCATGCAGCAGCGGGATGCAGGCCATGCACCGCGGGTCTTACCTTCGTCCGCAGCACAACTCCCCGTTGATGCGGCACTTAACGCGCATGGCCTTACTCTGTTGATGGTCTTATTATATGCCTTTTTCCGGCCCATTGCAACCACAACTCCCATCATCTTTCCCAATTCGCGGGGCAGATTTTTGGCGGGGTGCACAATTCCGGCCTACACAAAAAGCCCTCCGGTGCGTCTCGTCCCGGAGGGCTTTGGGGTACAAATGGGCTGGTCAATTACTGCACATCGGTCAGCTCAGCCAGCTTGTGGAAGATCTCGGTGTTGTCAAACACGCCGCGGAACTTGTCTGCACCCTGACCACGGGCGTAGAGGTTCACCATGGCACCGGTGTGGGCGTAGGTGGTGTGATCCACACCGGACTTGTGGTTGATGGTGTGGCAGATGGCCACGCTGAAGGGGATGTAGGTGCCATACAGCTCGTAATCCTGCTGGCTCATCTTGCTCTGGCTGGAAGCGCCGACCTTGAGGGTGCGCTCGTAAGCGGTGCGCAGGTTCTCCACCTCGTAGTCGGTCAGCAGCAGCTTGCCTGCGTTGGCGGCATCGGGGTCGGTGGGCAGGGTCAGGCCGAAGTTTGCCTTCACGTCCTGCATGGCAGTCTCAAAGGGAGTCTGATTCTTCACGTAGTTGTTCACATAGGTGGAATCGAACTTTGCGTAGGACATCTTCTGGTGGGCCAGGTTGGTCAGGAAGGTATCGTAGTTGGTGGTCTTGTAGCCAATGCCCAGACCGCCGGTCTCGTGGTCAGCGGTCACCAGGATCAGGGTGTCATCGGGGTGCTGGGCGTAGAACTCCACAGCAGCCTGCACCGCGTTGTGCATCTCGATCACATCATGGATGGAGGCAGCGGCATCGTTGGCGTGGCAGGCCCAGTCGATCTTGCCGGACTCCACCATCATAAAGAAGCCGTTGCTGTTGTCCAGCAGCTCAATGCCCTTGCGGACATAGTCGGTCAGCTGCCACTCTCCCGGAGCGGCATCCATGGCGTAGTTCATGGCCTTGCCGTCGGCCAGGTTCTCGGCAATGATCAGGGTCTTGCCTGCCCCGGCCTTCAGGGCAGCAGCACCGGCCTGGGTGGTGACAACGTTGTAACCAGCCTGTGCAGCCACCTCGTGGTTGTTGGGGCCGGTGCCATCGCCGTTCACCTTCTGGAACTCGCCGCCTGCGAAATACTCAAAGCCAGAGTTTGCCAGCTCCACGCCGATCTGATAGTAGTTCTTGCGGGTCTTCTGATGTGCATAGAAGGCAGCAGGGGTGGCATGGTCAATGTTCACCGTGGAAACAATGCCAACCTTGTAGCCCTTCTGCTTGTGGAGCTTCTCCGCAATGGTCTCATAGGGCACATCACGGGTCCAGGGGCACATATTGATGACACCGCTCTCGGTCTTTTTGCCGGAAGCGATGGAGGTGGCGGTGGAAGCGGAGTCCGGGCAGAAGGAGGTGCTGTCGTAGGTGGTCACGCTGCCCACCTCCGGGAACTGGGTAAAGCTCAGCTCTGCCTCGGTGATGGCACCGTTGTTGGTGACAGTGCCCTGATAGAACCGGGCAGACTGGATCTGGGCAGTGCCCATGCCATCGCCGATGAACAGGAAGATGTACTTGGGCTTCTTCTGGAACAGGCCAAAGCAGTTCTCCTCGTCAGCTGCGGTGGAAGCAGCCGGAGCGGCAGCGTTTGCAGCCACAGGGGCAGCAGTCATCAGACCGGCGGCAGATGCCACAGCACCCACTTTCAGGAAGTTGCGGCGGGACATTTTATGTTCTTTCATACGATAATTCCTCTCTTATCCTGAGCCCTCCCGGGCCCTGTTGCAATGTTTCTTGGGAACGGTTCTATTGTACCCATTCGGAGAAAGAGGGGAAACCATGGTAAGGCAAATCTTAGGTAAACCTTGGGCAATGAAAAACAGGCATTGGTAAAAAACAGGTGGTCTTTGTAAAATCGAGCCTTTCCTGCCCAAGGGCACTTTTATTCCGTCAGGATTCGCCCCGGATCGGTTGCATCCGATGGGCAAATCGTGTATACTGTAACCCGATTTTTATTTGCGGAGGGAGGGGTGCACATGTCCGTTTTGTGTCTGGGCGAAATCTGGCTGGAGCTGAACGCCGCCACGGCTCCGGAGCTGACGGAGACATTCCGGGCGCAGACCGGCGGCTGGGGCGCAGGCTTCTGCCGCCAGTACGCCGCATTGGGCGGGCAGGCGGCTCTGCTGGCCCAGCTGGGAGCCGACCCCTTTGGCCGCAAGCTGGCGGCCCGGCTTGCCCGGGATGGTGTGGATTGCTCCCTGCTCTGCTTCACGGATGCCTTCCCCACGCCGGTGGTGTTTACCGGAGCGGATACCGCTCTGCCCTACCGTGCCCACACCGCCGGGCTGGCCCTTGGGCCGGAACAGCTGGAGGCCGCCCCGTTCCGGGGAGCCTCTGCCTTCTGCTTTTCCTCCGCCGGGCTGGTGGACAGCCCCCTGCGGCTGGCCCACCTCGAGGCCCTTGCCGCTGCCCGGGATGCCGGGGCGCTCTGCTGCTATCTTCCCCGGCTGGCGCAGGCCGCGCCCTACTGGCCGCAGCGGGAGGCCCTGCGCCAGACCGCCCTGCAGTTTCTTGACCGGGCAGACGTTCTCTTTTTAGAGGAGAGCGACCTGCTCCTCCTCTTCGGCTCCCGGGAGCTGCGCACAGCCCTGTTTGCTCTGTTCACCGGCCATGTGCAGCTGATCTTTTTCTACAAAAAGGACAGGATTCTCGCCTTTACACGCAGTGTTATGGCTTCTGCCGCAAAAAAAGACCAGAGCCCCGCTCTGGTCTTGTATCGGATGGAACAAATGGGGATCCATGTAATAGATCTGCCACAGTTAAGGGAGCATGTACTAGGACAGTTACTGAGTAACGATGCAAACACAACGGAATGCCAAGGGCTCCCCTACTAGGGGAGCTGGCGAGCGAAGCGAGACTGAGAGGTTTAATCCGTAGACAAACAAAAACAGCCAGCGCCGTGGAAAGGAGGAGAAAGCGGCGCTGGCTGTGTATGAGAACTCCCAAACATTTGCGGCTGTCAGGAGATGGTTGGTAGTCTGTCCGCCGCCTTGGCTATTGCCTCGCATCAGCAGGGGACAGTGTTTTTTAAAGGGGCCGCGCCGCCCGGTTCCTGCCGGAGATGCGCGGTTTTCATTGCCTGCATGGCATCTTGGGAGGATGTTTTTCTGTTCCTCCCTGACTGCACCCTTATTGTACAGGATAAAAATGGAGTTTCTTTGTGAGGAATTTGAACAAATTGAAAATAAACGGAGCCGCTGCACATCATTTTGTACAGCGGCTCCGTTTTTTACGATTTTTCTTTAATTTTCGGCCAGATTACCGGTGTAGAGCTGGTAATACTTGCCCTTCTTGGCGATCAGCTCGTCGTGGCTGCCGCGCTCGATGATGCGGCCCTGCTCCAGAACCACAATGCAGTCTGCATTGCGGACGGTAGACAGGCGGTGGGCAATGACAAAGCTGGTGCGGCCATACATCAAGCCGTCCATGCCCCGCTGGACCAGCGCCTCGGTGCGGGTATCAATGGAGGAGGTCGCCTCGTCCAGGATCAGCACCGGGGGATCGGCAACCGCGGCGCGGGCAATGGCCAGCAGCTGGCGCTGCCCCTGCGACAGGTTTGCGCCGTCGTTGGTCAGCATGGTGTTGTAGCCATCGGGCAGACGCTTGACAAAGCCATCGGCATTGGCCAGCTTTGCGGCGGCAATGCACTCCTCATCGGTGGCATCCAGGCGGCCATAGCGGATGTTCTCCATGACCGTGCCGGTGAACAGGTGGGTATCCTGCAGAACGATGCCCAGAGAGCGGCGCAGATCGTCCTTTTTGATCTTGCGGATGTTGATGCCATCATACCGGATCTTGCCGTCTGCGATATCGTAGAAGCGGTTGATCAGGTTGGTGATGGTCGTTTTGCCGGCACCGGTGGAGCCGACAAAGGCGATCTTCTGGCCCGGGCGGCCATAGAGGTTGATCCCGTGCAGAACGGTCTTTTCAGGCACATAGCCAAAATCGACATCGGTAAAGGTGATGTCACCCGCCAGCTTGTGGTAGGTGGTGGTGCCGTCGTGGTGGGGATGCTTCCAGGCCCAGATGCCGGTGCGCTCGGTGGTCTCCACCAGCTCGTCATCCTTGCCATACTTGACGTTGACCAGGGTGACATAGCCCTCGTCGGTCTCGCTGGTCTCGTCCATCATCTTGAAGATACGCTCCGCACCGGCCAGTGCCATGATCACGCTGTTGGCCTGCATGGACACCTGGCTGATGGGCATATTGAAGCCCTTGTTCAGGCTCAGGAAGGCCATCACGGTGCCCAGGGTCATGCCGCCGACATTGCCAACGGCCATGGCCGCGCCCGCCAGAGCACAGACTGCATAGCTGATATTGCCCAGCTGTGCGGTAACGGGCATGATGATGTTTGCGTAGCTGTTGGCCTGCTCGGCGCTTTCCTTCAGCTTATCGTTCAGCTGCCGGAAGCCATCCAGAGCCTTCTGCTCGTGGGTGAACACCTTGACGACCTTCTGGCCCTCCATCATCTCTTCGATGTAGCCGTTCACCTTGCCCAGATCCTTCTGCTGGGCCACAAAGTACTTGCCGCTCATGGAAGTGATCTTCTTGGAGCAGAACAGCATCAGGGTCACCATCAGCATGGTGACAACGGTGAGCTGCCAGCTCATCAGGCACATGCTGGTGAACACGGACACGATGGTGATGGCGCTGGACACCAGCTGGGGGATGCTCTGGCTGATCATCTGGCGCAGGGTGTCCACATCGTTGGTGTACACCGACATGATGTCGCCGTGGGGGTGGGAGTCAAAATACCGGATGGGCAGGCTTTCCATGTGGGTGAAAAGCTGGACGCGCAGGTTGCGCAGGGTGCCCTGGGTCACGTTGACCATGATACGGGCGTTGAGCCATGCGGCCAGCACGCCGATGGCGTAGATGCAGCCGATGCGCACCAGTGCGCCTGCCAGCGGGCCGAAGTCCGGTGTGGCCTGCTTGGTCATGGGGACGATATAATCATCGATCAGGGTCTTGAGGAAGAGGCTTGCCTGCACGTTTGCCAGCGCGCTGACGATGATGCAGACCAGCACAAGGATGCAGTGGGGCAGATAGTGCTTGAACACCTCATCCATGATCCGCTTGAGCAGCTTGCCCGGATTCTCGACCTTCGGCTTGGGGCCGCCCATCCTACGGGGGCCGGGGCCCTTTACTTCTTTCACCTGTGCCATTACTGCTCACCTCCCTGCTTGTCAAAATCGCCGCCGCCCTGGGTCTGGCTGTTGTAAACTTCCTGATAGATCTTGTTTGTCTTGAGCAGCTCCTCGTGGGTGCCCAGGCCGTTGATCTGGCCGTTGTCCAGCACCAGGATGCGGTCTGCATCCTGCACGGAGGAGATGCGCTGTGCAATGATGATCTTGGTGGTGCCGGGGATCTCCTCCCGGAAGGCCTTGCGGATCTTGGCATCGGTGGCGGTATCCACGGCGCTGGTGCTGTCGTCCAGGATCAGCACCTTGGGCTTGCGCAGCAGCGCGCGGGCAATGGTCAGGCGCTGCTTCTGGCCGCCGGACACGTTGGAGCCGCCCTGCTCGATCCAGGTATTGTACTTGTCGGGGAAGCGCTCGATGAACTCATCGGCGCAGGCCAGCCTGGCCACCCGGATGCACTCTTCCTCGCTGGCGTTCTCATCGCCCCAGCGCAGGTTGTCGAGGATGGTGCCGCTGAACAGAACGTTCTTCTGCAGCACCATGGAGACCTCCCGGCGGAGGACATCCAGGCTGTAATCCTTAACGTCCACGCCGCCCACCTTGACAGAGCCGGTCTCGGCATCATACAGGCGGGGGATCAGCTGCACCAGGCTGGATTTTGCACTGCCGGTGCCGCCGATGATGCCCAGCGTCTCGCCCGGCCGGATGCTGAAGGTGACATCGTTCAGGACAGGCTGGCCGGAGCCGTGCTTATACTTAAAGGTAACGTGCTCGAACTCGATGCCGCCATCCCTGACCTGCTGCACCGGTGCCTTGGGGGCGGGCAGGTCGGTGGTCTCGTCCAGCACTTCCACGATACGGCGGGCAGAAGCGGCGGACATGGCGATCATCACAAAGGCCGTGCTCAGCATCATCAGGGCCATCAGGATGTTCATAATGTAACCGAACAGGGCGTTCAGCTGGCCGGTGGTGATCGCACCGTTCAGGACGTAATGTGCGCCGAACCAGCTCAGGGCGATGTTGCAGCCGTACACAGAGACCAGCATGGCGGGATTGTTGAAGCTCAGGCGGCTCTCGGCGTGGACGAACTGCTTGTACAGGCTCTCGCAGGCCTTGGTGTACTTCTCGTTCTCAAAGTGCTCCCGGACAAAGCTCTTGACCACGCGGATGGCCGAGACATTCTCCTGCACGGAGGCGTTCAGGTTATCGTAGTTCTTGAACACCTTATCAAAGATGCCGAAGGTGGGAACCATAATGCCTGCCAGCACTGCCACCAGGAACACGATCGCCACCAGGAACACCATGGTCAGCGAGCGGCTGATCATGGAGGCCATGATGAGCGCGAAAACCAGATGGACGGGGGCACGCACGCACATGCGCTCGATCATCTGGAACGCGTTCTGCAGGTTGGTCACGTCGGTGGTCATACGGGTGACCAGACCAGCCGTGGAGTACTTGTCGATGTTGGAGAACGAGAAATGCTGGATGTTCTCATACATCGCATCGCGCAGGTTGCCTGCAAAGCCGGTGGATGCCGTGGCAGCAAACCTGCCGGCCAGCACGCCCAGCAGCAGGGCAATGGCCGCCACCAGGAAGGTGAGCAGGCCGTACTTGACAACGGCGTTCATATCGCCCTTTTCAATGCCCTGGTCAATGATAAAGGCCATGATGGTAGGCAGCATCACATCCATGATGGCTTCCAGAGCAGAGAAGATCGGTGTCAGGATCGCGGCGCGCTTGTACTCGCCCAGATGTGACACAAGTTTTTTGATCATCTGTTGTAATCCTCCTGAAGTTTATTTGCAGGGGTCATTCCAGCCCCTTGCGCAGCTTGTTCAATAACCGCAGAAGCTCTGCGTTTTCCTCTTCCGTCAGCAATCCGGCCACAAACTCATCGGTCTGGTGCAGGGAGAGCATCGTCTTTTCGTGGACGCGGCCACCCTCTTCCGTCAGGATCAACCGCTTCAGCCGGGCATCCTGCGGCACGCTCTGGCGTTCGATATAGCCCTTGCGCTCCATCAGCTGCAGGATGTTCGTCACAGTCGAGCGTGTGATGGAGAACTCCCGTTCGATATCGCGCTGGTACACGGGGTCATTCTTGTGCCAGTAGAGGTAGCTCATGATCCAGTCGTGCATGGGGGTCACGTTGTCCACATTGTTCTCCCGATGGAACTGGTTGATCTTGCGGAAGATCAGGTTGTTCACCCGGCGCACCTGTGCCGGGATGACCTGCGGCGGCTCCCATGGGGGGTTGCAGCAGGGTTGCTTGGTGCTTTCATCGTGCATAATGGTTTCCCTTTTGAATTGTTTGTGACAGGATTGTTTTCTTTAGAACTGTTTGATGCCGTACAATATCATAACGCACGATTCGATCATTGTCAATAGGAGACGCAAAATAAAATCCAGAAGCGCCCCACCGAACAAACGGCAGGGCGCTTCCACTGGGCGCTGATTTTGCTTCTGCTGGCTCAACAGCCCTTGCTTTCTGACCAGAATATGCTTTAATAAAAGCAACTACGGGCACTGCGCCCCCGAATACTGCAAGGAGAACCCTATGGAACAACGGAATACCCGCCTGCGGAACGCGGGCTTCGTCACCTTCTTTTTCAGCGGCATCTGCACCATTTCCAGCGGTGTGGTGGTCAGCCTGCTGCAGGAGGAATACGGCTTTGCCTACGGCATGACCGGCACCCTGCTCAGCCTGCTGAGCATCGGCAACCTGCTGGCGGGCCTGCTGGCCGGTGCGCTGGTGGGAAAAATGGGCATGAAGCCCAGCGTCCTGCTGCTGACCATCGGCTATGTGGTGGGCTACGGCCTGATGGGCCTGACCGGCCTGCCCATTCTGCTGGCGCTGGCCTTCTTCATTGTGGGCATTGCCAAGGGCAGTGTCCTGAACACCTGCACTATCCTTGTCAGCGGCAACTCTGCAGACCGCACCCGGGGCATGAACACCATGCACGCCTGCTACGCCTGCGGTGCCCTGCTCTGCCCCTTTCTGATCTCTGCCGCGGCCAGGGTCAGCACCACGCTGGCCGTGCTGGCGCTGGCAGCGCTGGGTCTGGTGCTCTGGCTGGTATATCTGTTCACCCCCATGGCAGGCCGCGCCAAGGCCAAAGAAGCTGTCACCGATTGGAGCTTTTTGCGTTCCACCCGCTTCTGGCTGCTCACCGGCCTGCTGTTCTGCCAGAACGCCGCCGAGCAGAGCGTTGTGGGCTGGATGGTCACCTACTTCAAGGACAGCGGCATCATTGCAGGCACGCTGGCGGCCTATACCGTCACCGTGATGTGGGGTGCCACCCTGATCGGCCGCCTGCTCATCGCCTTTGTGTTCCCGCTCCGGCAGCCCCGTAAGGCCATGGTGTTTATGGCGGTTTTCTGCACTGCCTTCTACTTTGCCATGATGCAGACCCACAGCCAGCTGCCTGCCATCCTGCTGCTGTTCGCCTTTGCCTTCTCCATGGCCGGTATGAACCCCACCGCCGTGGCCAGCGCCGGTAAAATGACCACCGTGACCAGCATGGGCATCATGCTGCCGGTGGCATCCAGCGGCGCGATCCTGATGCCCTGGGTCATCGGCAAGGTGGCTGAAAGCGCCGGTCTTGCTGTTGGTATGGCAACCAACATCGTGCCCTGCGTGGGGCTGATCGTCTTTGCAATTCTGGTGTCCAGAATGCGGGAGGAATAAACCTCTCCGTCATTGCTTCGCAATGCCACCTCTCCTGGCAGGAGAGGCAAGCAGCAGGCGACTGAGCGGTTCATCCCCTCGCCTTTGCGCTGAACTCACACCCACAGTAATCCTGACGGTAAAGCCCGTACTCCTCCGAAAGCTGGAGGGAGCGCAGGTAGCCGTTCTGCTTTTTGAAATCCGAGGGCAGGTGCCTGATGCCGAATTCGGCTTCAAGCTCCTGCCCGATTTGATTGATGCGGGCAGCATCCTTGTGGGGGCTGATGGAGAGCGTGGTGGTGAACCAATCAAAGCCGTGCTCCTTTGCGTACTGTGCCGCCCGGCGCATCCGCAAACGGTAGCAGACGGTGCACCGTCCGCCCCGCTCCGGCTCGTTTTCCAGCCCCTGCACAGCCGTGTAGAACTCCTGCGGGTCGTAGTGGTCCTCGATGACCGTGACCCCCAGCGGGTGCGCCTGCGCCACGAACTTTTTCAGCTCCTCGCCCCGGCGGTAGTATTCTTCGGCAGGCCAGGTGTTGGGGTTATAGTAAAGCACCGTGATCTCAAAATACCGGCACAGCTTTTCCAGCACGGCGCTGGAACAGGGCCCGCAGCAGGCATGGAGCAGCAGCTTTGGCCGCTGCGGCCCCAGCGTTTTCAACACTTCGTCCATCTGCTGTGCAAAATTCAACTGTTTTGACATCGGTTTCATCCTTTGTTATACTTGCTTTGATTCAAATAGCTCCCTCCTGCTGCCTCGTCAAAAGAGCCACAGCTGCCGGAAGGGGCATCCCGGTCATATTATATCACATTTTATCTAATAGGAGAACTGCGATGACAAACGAGAAGATCGCCCGTATCAACGAGCTGGCAAAAAAGAGCAAGACCACCGGCCTGACCGATGCCGAAAAGGCAGAGCAGCAGGCCCTGCGGCAGGAGTATGTTGCGGACGTAAAGGCCAGCCTGCGCGCCCAGCTGAACAACACCTCGATCAAAGAGCCGGATGGCACTGTGCACAAGCTGGGGAAGAAGAACTAAAGCAGCTTCACGAAGAGGAGCGCCTGGCGGATCATTGAGAGAAAAGTATTTCTTCCCTCTTTTTTTGTTCCGCGTTTCGTGCTATACTATAATTGTATTGTTGCGGACATTTCCGCGGGCGGTACAGATTCCCAAGGTGGCGTATCCCGGGCAAGGTGCACGGAAAAGGCTGTCTTTTGAAAAAATGATAAAGAGGTCATTTATTATGCTTACTGCAATTACGGGTATCAACTGGGGCGATGAGGGCAAGGGCCGCATGGTCGATCTGATCAGCCAGGAGTATGACATCGTTGCACGGTATCAGGGCGGCAACAACGCAGGCCACACCGTGAAGAACGAGCGCGGCAAGTTCGTGCTGAACCTGCTGCCCTCCGGCATCCTGCGCCCCAACGTTGTCTGCGTGATGGGCAACGGTATGGTCATCGACCCGCACCATCTGGACGGCGAGATCAACAATCTGCGGGAGCAGGGCATTTCCATCACCCCCGATAACCTGAAGATCTCCGACCGGGCCACCATCACCATGCCCTACCATGTCGATCAGGACGGCCTGGAAGAGGCCCGCCTGGCCAAGACCGGCGCACAGTTCGGCTCCACCAAGCGCGGCATCGCCTACACTTACGGTGACAAGTACATGAAGAAGACCCTGCGCATGGGCGACCTGCTCCACCTGGACGACAGCGTGAAGAAGCGCCTGGTGACCATGGTGGATTCCAAGAACCTGGTGATGGAGGGCAGCTACCACTCCGCCCCCATCAGCGTGGACGAGATGTGGGCATGGCTGGAGAAGTATGCCGCCATCTTCAAGGATTACATCTGCGACGT
Source organism: Faecalibacterium sp. DFI.5.82 (assembly GCF_029076575.1). NCBI lineage: Bacteria > Bacillati > Bacillota > Clostridia > Eubacteriales > Oscillospiraceae > Faecalibacterium > Faecalibacterium sp. DFI.5.82. The sequence continues at coordinate 28,909 of NZ_JARFIS010000003.1, read as the reverse complement.
GGGCCAGTATCTGGCTGACGCAGATGCCGCCGGCAAGAAGGTGCTGTTCGAGGCCCAGCTGGGCGCTCTGCGCGACATCGACTTCGGCATCTACCCCTACACCACCTCCTCCAACGTCATCGGCGCTTACGCCCCCATCGGCGCAGGCATCCCGGGCCATAAGCTGACCAACAGCATCGGCGTGATGAAGGCTTACTCCTCCTGCGTGGGCGACGGCCCCTTTGTCACTGAGCTGGCCATGACCGAGGAAGAGAAGCACGCCCTGCGTGAGGCTGGCCACGAGTACGGTGCAGCCACCGGCCGTCCCCGCCGTGTTGGCCCCATCGACCTGGTGGCAAGCCACTACGGCGTGTTCTGCCAGGGCTGCGATGAGGTTGCCCTGACCCTGCTGGACGTGCTGGACTACATGGAGAAGATCCCCATGGTCACCGGCTACAAGCTGACCGACGGCACCATCACCAAGCGCTTCCCCATGGGCATGGCTCTGGACACCGCACAGCCCGTGGTGGAGTATCTGCCCGGCTGGCACTGCGATATCACTGCCGCCCGCAAGTGGGAGGATCTGCCCCAGGAAGCCCGCGATTACGTTGAGTATCTGGAAAAGGCTATTGGCTGCAAGATCACCTACATCTCCGTGGGTGCCGAGCGTGAAGCCTACATCCATCACAACGTCTGATCCGCGCCACAGAACCCGCCGCATTGAAAAGGAAGCGTGACTATGTTTGATATCATCACGGACAGCGCCTGCGACCTGACCCCTGAGACGGCCGCAACACTGAATATTGAGATCATCCCCTTCTATGTCTCGCTGGACGGTGAGCACTACCGCAAGGAAGGCAAGGAGATCGCCGTGCGCGATTTCTACCAGTTCATGGTAGATAACCCCGCGGCCTACCCCAAGACCAGCCTGCCTTCGCTGGAGGATTTTGAGACCGCCTTCCGGGCCCATGCCGAGGCGGGCCGCCCGGTGCTCTGCATCTGCTTTACCAGCAAGATGAGCGGCTGCGTGGGCAGTGCCCGCAACGCCCGGGAGCTGGTGCTGGAGGATTTCCCCGATGCTAAGATCGAGGTCATTGACAGCACCGCCGCCACCGTGACCGAATCCATCGTGGTGGAAAACGCGGTGGCCATGCGGGATGCAGGCTGTACGCTGGACGAAGCCGTGACCTGGCTGGAAGCGGAAAAGATCACCAACCAGATCTTCTTCACGGTGGGTAATCTGGACTACCTCATCAAGGGCGGGCGCATCGGCAAAGTCACGGGCCGTGCCGCCAACATTCTGGGCATCAAGCCCATGATCCTGTTCAAGGAGGGCGAGATCTTTTCCGCTGGCGTGGCCCGCGGCCGCCAGAAGAGCTTTGAGAAGGCCCTCGACCTGCTGATGACCTATCTGGCCGAGCACAACGGCACACCCGATGACTACTGCATCACGGTGGGCTACGGCTACGATGCCGATGAGGGCAAGCGGCTCTGGATGCAGACCCGCGCCGCCCTGCGCGCCAAGTACCCCACCTGCGAGTGCAATGTGGTCCTGCTGCAGATCGGCTGCACCATTGCCGTGCACACCGGCCCCTATGCGTTGGGCATGGGCGTGATGCGGCGGTGGAAAAAACAGTAACTCCCTCAGTCGCCTCCGGCGACAGCTCCCTCTAGGAGGGAGCCTTACGGCAGCGAAAAGCCTCCCTCTGAGAGGGAGGTGGCATTGCGTCAGCAATGACGGAGGGAGTTCCCACATAGTAAAAAAGAAGCCCCGACGAATGTCGGGGCTTCTTTTTGTTTTTCAGCCTTGATTTTTACGATGCACGATCACAGAAGACGGTGACACGGGTCTTGCCGCCATAGGTGCAGGTGTACAGCACCAGGGCGTAGCCGCTGTGTTCCACTTCCTCCACACTGTGGGGGTCAAGTACTTCGACCTTGTTCACGACGTACTCATTCACGATGCCGTCCATATCGGTGAAGGTAACGCTGTCCCCCGCTGTGAGGGAGGCCAGCTTGCCGAAATGGCTCTCGTAGTTGTGCGCCGCAATGACCAGATCATCGGTGCGGGAAGAGCCGAACTGGCGGCAGGGGGCGATCTTCAGGCGGGGGTAGCTCCACTCGCTCATCACCGGCAGGTCAATGCCGATGGCGGGAATGGAGATCTCACCCACATATTCGTTGCCGTCGATCTCCACCACCGGGAGCTCGGGGTCCAGGGGGCCGCTCTCTGCCTCCGGTTCCGGGGTCTCCACCTTCTGCTGAAGGTCGGCCACCACGGTCTGAGCTTCGGCACCGGCGTGGGCATCCTCGTAGCGGTTGTAGGCGTACAGGCCGCCAGCCGCCAACAGGAGCACCACACCCAGCACGATGCAGACAAGCCCGGGGGATACTTTACGCATTCTTTTCACGTTTCTTGCTGCGCTCCATCAGGTAGGCACCCACGGCCACCAGCACCAGACCGCTTGCCGTCAGAACAGGGATAGGCCAGTTCAGCTGACCGGTCTGGATCAGTTTGGGGCCTTCGGCCGGGCGGGCATCCGCCACCACGCTGGCCGGGGCGGTGGGCTCCGGTGCACTAGGGGTGGTGGTTTCAGTCACAGTCGGGCGGGCATCTGCCGGGGCCGGGTTCTCCGGCGTGGAAGGGGTAGGCGGGGTGACGGGATCAGGGTCATACGGGTCCGGGTAGTACGGGGTCTCGATGGCCTTGTAGCTGTTGTTGAAGGTGATGCTGCTCACCTTTTCGTCCATCAGGTCGGCCTGTGTGTGCACGGCCATCCGGGCCACCAGCTTGTCGTTGTCCCACACCACGGAAACGCGCAGATAGTACACGGTTTCATCGTAGGTGCCGCGAGTGTTGACACCGGCGCGCTGGCGCACGGTGTAAACGTAGTAGCCGGGCTTGGTATAATCGATGGGGCCAAAGCTGCCGGTCTCGCCGTCGGTGATCTCCAGAGTGGTCACCTGGGGCAGGGGCGCATTGTCCACAGCCTCAAGTTCCACAGTCAGTGTTTCCTTTGGGAGAGGTGTTTCCCCCGTGGACTGAATGGAAACCGGAAGCTCCTGCAGCTGTGTATGCTGGTCAGCCGCGGTGGCCGCAAATGCCGCCGGCTGACACAGGCAGAACCCCAACGCAAGCGTCAGGAGTGCTGCCGCGATTTTACGGAACCTCATTTCATCCTCTCCTTTATGAATCCGACGCGGACGGGATCATCCACGCCAGAAGAATGGTGCGTGCATCGGTAAACTCCGTTGAACAGGTGGACAGCGCCAGCACCTGAGCGTCATCGCCCGCCGCTTTCATGGCGGCCAGCGTTTCGGTGTTCAGGTTCAGGGCGTTCTCCTGCGCAAAGGTGTACAACCCCTGCAGGTCGCTGTCCCAGCGCTGGGGCTGGAAGATCGCGCTCTCAGACGAAGGGACCAGCAGACATGCAAAGGTTTGAAGATCATAGGTGCGGTCGGGCAGGATCAGCTCACCGGTGGTGTTCTCTGCAAAGAACTCTGCGTCCTTGTAGAGATCCAGATCACCGAACATCTTGCTCTCTTCCATGTGGTGACCATACAGCAGAGAGTAAGGGTCGGTGAAGTTCTTGTCGCAGTTCACATCCAGAAAGATGCTGCCTGCCAGCGAGAAATCACCGTAGACATCGGTGTTCACATAGGTAAAGTTGTCCTCGCCCTGTACCACAGGGTAGTCGATGGCGGTGTTGTCCAGTGTGACCCACGCGCAGACATCCGGGTTGATGCCCAGCAGCTCCTCAAAGCTTGCGCCGTTATCCGCGCCCGCCTTGGGCTTGAACTGCAAAAGCTCTGCCTGAACATTGTCTGCGGCGGCGTACACCTGCGAGTTGTCCCACAGGGCATAGGCTGAATACGCCCCGGCGACCACCAGGAACAGCACGACCACCGTGCTCACCAGAAAGTCGGCTGCCCTCAACGCTTTTCTCTGCCAGTTGATACAGCCCACCTCCGGTTAAGCAAATTCAAATAAGTGGTTATTCGTTAGGTTTGTGCTGAGATAACCCCCCAGTCACGCTTCGCGTGCCAGCCCCCGCTAATAGGGGGGCCCTTGGCATGGCGCAAAGCTTCACGGTTTTGCCAAGGCCGCCCCTACTAGGGGCGGTGGCATCCCGCAAGGGATGACGGTGGGGTTTAATCTACCGCGAGCAATTACTCCTCGTCGCGGCGGCGCTTATTCAGCATCAGGGCCACACCACCAATGGCAACGATGGCCAGCATTGCAATGTAAGGTGCATTGTCCAGCACAACGCCCATGTCGGGGGTACCTTCGTGGGTATTGACAAAGCTAACAGTCACATTTGCATTGTTTACGCTATCAGTAACACCAAGAACGGTCTTTCCATCAATGGTGACATTTTGCATAGTGGTATCAGCAACGCTAACAGTATACTGGCCATTCTTGCTATCAGCAGTAGTATTCTTCTCGTAAATCTTATAGCTGATATCCTTGGGAAGGTTGTTAAAGACAATCTTATTTTTATGGCCCAGAGTAATAGTATAAGGAGTATTCAATGCCAGAGATGTCACAGCGTTATCATCAGCGTCCTTAATAGTACCCTGATTGGTTTCAACCACAACATTTGCATACTTGTTAGCATCACCAGTGAACTCGATCACAAAGGTAAAGGTCTCACCCAGATCACCAAAGCTGCCCTGAACAGTTTTATCCAGCGTCAAGGTATACAGATTGCCATCACCGTAGGTGTTAGTAAAAGCTTCAGTATTGTTAACCTTACCAGTAGCGCTATCACCCGTCGCATTTAATGCAGCCTCTTTAGAGCTAAACATGGTGACATAGTACTCATACTCACCAGTCTTAATCTGATTGGTTTCAGCATCAACTTTATGCGCAACAGTCACAGCCATGTAAACAGGAGCAGCATAGGTAGTCGCAACAGTCTGACCTGCATTTTCAGAAATCTCGTACAGATACTTGCCAGTACCAGTAGGATTGCCCAGGCCCAACTCAGTCGGGGTAACAGTAAAGCTCTTAGACTCACTACCTTTGGTCATCGAGCCAAATGCGGTTTCTTTACCCGTCAGATTGATAACAGTCTCATTATTATACGGAGCCGTTGCTGCCTTGTCCTGACGAATAACCTGCAAGTACTTCACCTGGAAGCTAAAAGTTTCTGCCGGTGCAGTACCATTCTTTACCTCATAGGTTTTATACAGGGGAATCTCGCTAGTTGCAGTCAAAGCCTGATTATGGGTAATAGCAGTCGGTGTCTCCGCAAACGCTGCGGTTGCGCCGACGGTGAGCATCATGGCGGCAGCCAGAACGCCCGCGAAGAATTTCTTCAGTTTCATTGTTATTCCTCCCTAGTAAGAAATAGTTCGTACTCCTGTGCCGCGGCCCAAACTCCGCGGTTCACAGGCAGGATGCCGGCAGCTTCTTCCGGCCTCCGTGGTATTACAGACTGCGTCGCCGCAGTAGTGTAATTACTTTTGCTTGCACATCCTCCAGCGGAATCGGGCCAAAGTCCCGGCTGTCCTCGGATTGTGTGCGGTAATCGCCCAGCACAAAAAAGCAGCCTTCCGGCACCGTGTAGGGGTACTCCAGCGCGTCTTTTGCGTAGGTGGGGTAGAGGATCTCGCCGCTCTGCACCGCGCCGTTCACCACAAGGGTGCCGCTGTCGTCCAGAGCCACAAGGTCACCCTCGCGCCCAAGGATGCGGCCCACCCGGAGCTTGCCACCCTGGGTGTAGACCACAACGTCGTTTTTTGCGTAGGTTTTTTGCAGGCGGTAGCAGATGAGCAGGTCGCCATCCTTTACCGCGGGGAACATGCTGCTGCCCTTGGCCTGCGTGAGCAGGAACACCTGCGTGAACAGCATCCAGGCGCACAGCAGGATCACCACAACGCGGCCCAGCAGGCTGATAAAATCCTGCCGGTTCTCAGCGTCCAGCCTGCGGCGGCGCACCGCCTTTGCCCCCAGCTTCAGGGCTTCATTGTCCAGCGGGTGCATCGGAATGCGCCTCCTTTTGGGGGTCAAACCTCTCAGTCTCGCTTCGCTCGCCAGCGTCCGGGCTAAACCTCTCAGTCACGGGCTTCGCCGTGACAGCTCCCCTAGTAGGGGAGCCCTTGGCAAAACTGTCAACTTTGGTAGTATCCAAGGGCAGGCTTCCGGTCTGTTGCTCCAGCAGCACATTGTACCTTGTGCGCTCGGCGCGGATGGCGGCTTCGTACAGGGCGTAAAGCTCTTCCAGCTTCTTCCACATTGCCGCTTCGTCCACGCCGCCCAGCAGGTTCTTGCGGAATTTCACCGTCCGGAACCACTGGATGATCGCTTCCTGCTCCGGGCTGATACAGCTTTCCTCTGCACCGGCCAGCCGCTGGGGCGCTTTCTTCTTCGCCATGCGGTCAGCCCCCTTTAGTCATCTTCCTTACGGTGCTTGCGCAGCATCAACAAGGCAACGCCGCCAGCTACCACAGCAAGGATGACGATGTAAGGCAGGGTGTCGAGGAGGACACCAAGGTCAGGCTCGAGCGTCCGGTGATTAGTGAAGTGAACCGTCTGCTCAGTTGTACCGATTGTTACAGTTGCAGTACGATTCTTTTCGTATACTTTACCGTCTGTACCAATCTGCCAGCTGGTCTCGTACTTTTCGCCGATGTAATCGTCCTCTACAATCTTGTACTCGCCACTCGGCAAATTTTTGAAGGTAATCGACGCTCTATCTTTCAGCGTAAACTGACCATTATCTTTCCATTCAACCTTTGTACTATCAGCATCACTAATTTCAATATTTGCACTCGCGATGTTCACCGCTGTGCCATCAGCCTTGGTAATCGTAAAGGTAAAAGCCTTATTGGTGTCGCCAAGTTTGCCGGTAACGGTTTTGGTAACAGTCAGGTTGGCGGAAGCAGGCACATACTTTGCGTAGAAAGTTGTATCTGCACTAATGGTATCCTCTGTAAAATCAAACTTGCTTGCAGGTGTAAAGTTCTTATCCGTATACCAACCCTCAAATTTATAAACGGTTCCATCCGCTGTTTCTTTTGTTGCCGGGCAATCTGCTTCAGTTTGACCTGCGCGGAGAACATCCGGACGATTGATATTACTCAGCGAAATCGAATTGCTCCCTTCTGGGATAGTAAATGCTCCGCCATAATCATTCACTAGATCAAAAGTATTTTTACCCGCATCCTGAACCATAAACGTGACATTGATGTGCGTTGCATCATGGATCAATAGCAAACCATCCAGATGGTACGTCATTGTTTCATACTTAACCGGCGTAATCGGAGATCGATATACACCATTCGTGTATTTGGATTTATACTGCTCTTCATACTCCTTTTCATCCTTCCAATCTCCCTGCGAGCCATTTTTGCCAGTATTGGCTCCACCCGTTGCAACCACCTCGTACCATTCAATTGTGTACGTGCCGCCATAATTCTTCTGGGCATCTTGCTCCCAACTACTCGGTTTTTCCAGATAATAGTAATCCTTGTAAGAACCATCCGCCTGTTTAATCGGAATCACAGGAAACTGTCCGGAATCAACCAAAATTTCTGTTCCAAGCTTATTTTTGGTATTGTTTGTGTCATAAAGCTGGTTCTCAGGACGCACTTTACCTTTATATTTTACCGGATCCTCTACATTCAAGATTGTACCAACGGCCATACCATTCCAAGCCTTATTTTCCACACTTGGCTTGTAATAATCTTCCTGAGATTGCGAATAATCCCGAATCTGCGTGTAAACATAGAGACTAAAAGAAGATTTCGTTTTAGTGTCAACAACCTCAATAGAATCCGTTGTATCATTATTCCCCAGCTTATTCTTTTTTTCACCATAGTCATGCCTAACCTTCACTTTGCCACTCGAGGTAAGTTTTAGCCTCACGGTTTTATAGGTATCGCCCTTTCCGTTAGTTGCACCAACGAACTCAGCACAATTTTCTCCTTCTATAATCCTCCAATTGTGATAATAATTACTTTTTCCGTTTTTGGATCGCAGTGTAATCGTTGCACCAACCGGAACTTTTGTATCGCCCTGAATGCTGCTGATCGTAGCAATTCCATCATTCACATTCGGGTACTCAACGCCATCAATCTCAATGCTGACGATCTCAATGCCGTCATCATCGAAGTCTTCACTTCCCTGATCCGGGTATTCCAGCGCAATCACAAAGGGGCTGAAGCTGGAGGTCTCAAAGGTCAGGGTGCCATTCTCATAGCTGACAACATCCAGTTTTTCCACGGTATTGTTGTCTTTCAGGTGGAGCACCTTCAGCGCATCAACAGTGAGCGCTCCCATTTTTTCCATTGCCGCGACATCCGGCAGTTCGTTCAAGCCAGAAACAGTAACGGTAGCCTTATCGCCGTTGGTAGGTTGCACCGTTTCGCCGTTGGCGTTCTTGGGGGAGATCTTCAGGCCCAGAATGGGCATCATTTCCCCAAAGCTGTCCTCGTGGCTCTCATAGAAGCTCTCCATATCGTCATCACCCATGTGGATGACGCTGAGGCTATGGGCGGCAGAGGGCAGGTTTTTCACCTCCACCGGCAGGGTTGTGGTTTTCAGTTCGCCGTCCTCGTCCTCGTAGGAAGCAGAAGCCTTGGCAGTCAGATCCACAGGCACGGGGTTCTTGTCCACCAGATCCTCGTGATCCACGTCCTCTTCCTCATCGGAGCCAACGGTACCGTCCTTCCATGCGGCGTAGACGTTCACGGTGGTGGTCTTGTCGTCCAGAATGTTGCTGGTGGGGTCGGTGAGGTTCAGGCGCACCCGGTTGCCAAACTCGTCCAGCGTGTACCAGTAGTCAAACTGCCGCAGTTCGCCCTTGGGGTCCCGGTTGGAGGAGGGGTTCTCGATGTAGCTGCTGTAATCCGCAATGGTCTCTGCCCGGGGCACAGCCTGAATGAAGTACAGGTTCCACAGAACCTCACCGTTCCGGGCCAGATACTCGCTCTCCGTCATATTGTTGATCTGTGCCTGAGCGGTAATGTCCTGCAGGTCAAGGGTGTTCAGCTCCCTCAGCCAGAAGCGGTAGACCACCATATCCTGCAGCTTTTTGATCTCGTCGCCGGAAACGACCACTTTGTCATCAGGCTTTTCCACCACGTCGTCCTCGCCGGACCACTGGGTCTCGGGTTCGGGGTCGGTACCGGTGCTGGAGCTGGGGCCGTACTCAATGACGGTGCCCCACTCCGTTTCCTTAACGCTGGGGCCGCCGTCGAGGTTGTCCTCGCCGCCCTCTACAGGCCGGGTGGCTTCCTCCTCGCCAAAACCGACAGCTTCACCGCCGTCTACAGGCCGGGTGGCTTCCTCCTCGCCGAAACCGGCAAATCCGTCGTCAGGATAGGATGCCTCGCCGTCATCTACGGGCCGGGAGGCCTCTTGATTGACCTGAGGATCGATCAGACCCTCCGTTGCAAACACCGGCACAAGGCAGGTGCAGATGACCGCAAGCGCCAGACAAAGCGCAAAAACACGCTTCACCAGCCTATCTTTTTTTCCGTGATGATTTTTCCGCACAGTGGAGCCCTCCCTGCATCATAGTATTTTTGGCAAAACCGGAGGAAAAGATATTCAACTTTTGTCGTTTTTCTTTCCCTTGGCAGGTTATTTTTACCAGATACATCATTATCGTAATTATAGCATGTATATCCAGTATTTTCCATAGTGAAATTTTATTTTCCCTTCCCCTTTTCAGACAAAATATTCTGCGATATACAGCACGTTATGAACCGCCGCAATATATTGTGGGGAGTAGCGCAGTCCAACTTATCCGCACCGCCCGCCGCATTGATATATCACGCAGTTTTGTGTTGTATCTTCGCAGTTTCACTCTTTATAATACATGAAACGCAGATTCCTTTCACTTTTTTCGAAATTTTTTGAAAAAAGTTTTCGGAGCCCTCTCAGTCAAAGCCTGACGGCTTTGCCAGCTCTCCCAAAGGGAGAGCCAATTGCGGCTCGACCTTCAGCGGCATTTACCACCCAAAAGCCTGCCCAAAGCTCCCGTTTCCCTTGCAGATGCGTTGGCTCCCCCCTCGGGGGAGCTGGCGAGCGAATGCGAGACTGAGAGGGCGTGCCTCACCAAAAAGCGCCCCCATCACTCAAAGGAGCAATGGGGGCGCTTTACCATATTACATTACAATGGGTTCCGCTTACTCAGCCTTGGGGGCTTCGGGAGCCTTTGCCTCCTCAGCCTTTGCGGCGGGCTCTGCCGGAGCGGCAGGAGCGGCAGCGGGCTTCGGAGCCTGCTTCACCACGGGCTTGGGGGGATTCGGATCGTCCTTCAGCGGGAAGAGGATGATGTGCTTGGGGCACTTCTGGGCGCACATGCCGCAGCCCTTGCACTTGTCGTAGTCCACACGGGCCACGCCGTCCACAACGTGGATGGCATCGAACTTACAGGTGCGCTCGCACATGCCGCAGGCAATGCAGGAGGTGGTGCACAGCTTGTTTGCCACAGCACCCTTATCCTGATTGGAGCACATGACCACGGGCTTGCGGGGGCCGCCTGCGTCGATCATAATGACGTGCTTGGGGCAGATGTTGGCGCAGGCACCACAGCCGGTGCACTTGTCCTTGTCCACCTTGGCCACGCCGTCCACAATGTGGATGGCATCGAACTTACACACCTTGGTGCAGTCGCCCAGGCCGATGCAGGCAAAGGTACAGGTCTTGGGGCCGCCGTACAGGGTGGCAGCAGCGGCGCAGGTCTGGATGCCCTTGTACTCGTAGCTGGGCTTGCAGTGCTCAGAGTTGCCCTGGCACTGGACCACAGCCTTCTTCTCCACAGCGCTTGCCTCACCGCCCATGATCTTGGCAATGGCGGCAGCAGCCTTGGGGCCGCCGGGGGCACACTTGTCGCAGGGTACGCCGTCCATAACAACGGCCTTTGCATAGTCGGCACAGCCGGCGTAGCCGCAGCCGCCGCAGTTTGCACCGGCCAGGCAGGCAGAAACTTCTTCAATACGGGGGTCTTCCTCAACCGCCATGAACTTTGCGGCCAGCACCAGAACAACGGCACCGATCGCGCCCACGATGGTACAGAGGATCACAGCAGATACAATATTCATAATCCTGTTCCTCCCTTACAGCGTCACGTTGAACAGGTTTTCGACGAGGCCGCCGAAGCCCATAAAGGACAGGCTGGTGATGGCTGCTGCGATCAGGGTGATGGGCAGGCCCTTGAAGGGTGCCGGGGGATCGCAGGCTTCCACACGCTTGCGCACGCCGCTGAACATGACCATGGCCAGCATAAAGCCGACACCTGCACCCACAGCACAGACCAGAGCTTCAATGTAGGCAGGGGCAAAGCCAAGGGTAGCAACGTCTGCACCGTAGTCGTCCACGACCAGAATGGTCACGGCCAGCACGCAGCAGTTGGTGGTGATCAGGGGCAGGTAAACGCCCAGAGAATTGTACAGTGCAACAACATACTTCTTCAGGAAGATCTCGATGAACTGCACCAGCACTGCAATGACCAGGATGAACACGATGGTCTGCAGGTAGCCCAGGTCAGCGGGGTTCAAAATGAAGATCTGGATGGGGAAGGTGACAGCCGTTGCCACCAGCATAACAAAGATAACAGCGCCGGACATACCAATGGAGGAATCCAGCTTCTTGGAAACGCCCAGGAACGGGCAGATACCGTAGAACTTCACCAGCACGTAGTTGTTCACCAGGATCATGCTGAAGAAGATCGCAGCAAGTTTGACTAACATCTTATTCTGCCTCCTTCTTCAGGTTGTCGAGGTCGCAGCAGCTCTTGCGCTCGATGCGGGCATCCAGCTTGCCTTCCAGCCAGACGCAGCCGGCCATCAGCACGCCGTAGCAGAAGAATGCACCGGGAGCCTGGGTCATAATGCTCATCTTGGCCATGCTCTCGGGCAGAACCTGGAAGCCCAGCCAGGTGCCGCTGCCCAGGATCTCACGGATGGAGGCCATCAGCACCACGGTGAGGGTGTAGCCGATGCCCATGCCGATGCCGTCCAGTGCGGAATCCACCACATTGTTCTTGCAGGCAAACATCTCGGCACGGCCCAGAATGATGCAGTTGACAACGATCAGGGGCAGGAACACGCCCAGTGCGGTGTACAGGCTGTCCATGTAGGCGTGCATCACCATCTGAACGATGGTCACGAAGCCTGCAATGATGACGATGTAGCAGGGCAGATGGACTTTAGCGGGGATCACGTTGCGCAGCAGCGAGATCAGGATGTTGGAGCACACCAGCACGAAGGTGAAGGCTGCGCCCATGCCCAGCGCGCTGGAAACTGCCGTGGTAACAGCCAGGCAGGAGCAGGTGCCCAGAACCAGACGCAGAACGGGGTTTTCTTTGATGATGCCGTTGGTAAGGATGCTTACCTTGGACTTGTTTTCGCTTGCCATTTCTTACCAACCTCCTTTATGCCAACTCGTTGTAGCAGTTGATGCAATCGTTGATGGCGGCAAACAGAGCCTTAGAGGAAATGGTTGCGCCGCTGTATGCGTCGTAGCCCTGGCCCAGGGTGATGTTCTGGGTGCCATCCATGCCATCGAACTGAGCAAGGAAGCTGTCGGTGGCAACGTTGCTGCCGATGCCCTTGGTCTGGGTAGAAGCGTCCACCCAGATGCCGGTGACAGTGCCGTTGGTGTCGAAGCCGATGATGACGGACAGGATGCCGCCGTCAAAGCCCTTTTCCTCAGCCTTGATGGCCAGGGAGCCGTCGGTGGCCTTTACAGCACCGGTGATGTTCTCGGTGGTGTAGTCGGTCACTTCCTCCAGATCGGAGGCGCTGGAAACGGTGGGCATCACGTCCACATAGGCAGCCAGCGTTGCGGCCTTCTGGTTATCCTCAATGATGGGAGCCGTAAAGGAGTTGACCATGGCCAGCAGCAGGCTGACGATCAGTGCGATCACGCTCAGCACAACAACAGGCTTTACACTGGTCTCCCAGGAAGAATTCTTATTCATTTGCCAGCACCCTCCTTTGCTTTCTTTGCAGGCTTAACATAGCCGTAAGGAGTCTGACGGGTCCAATCGTTGATAAAGGGGACCCACAGGTTCATAAACAGCAGCGCGAAGGAAACGCCCTCGGCGTAGCTGCCCCACTGACGGATGGCGAAGGTGACGATGCCCAGGCACAGGCCGTAGATCAGCTTGCCCTTCAGGGTAAAGGGGCTGGTAACGTAGTCCGTTGCCATGAACACAGCACCGAACATCAGGCCGCCGGACAGGATGCCGACCAGTGCGCCGTGCAGGCTGCCGGTGGAGATCAGGTAGAAGATAAACATGCTGCCGATGTAAGAAGCGGGGATGGCGATGCTGATGGTCTTGGTGGCCACCATATAAATCAGGCCCAGCAGGATAGCCAGAGCGCAGGTCTCGCCCAGAACACCGCCGTGCACGCCCATGAACAGATCCAGCAGGCTCAGCTTGCTGGTGTCAGCCACAGCCAGCGGGGTAGCGCTGGACAGCTGGTCAACCGCTGCATCGGGGAACACCCAATTGTTCATGGAACCGGCAAAGCTGATGAACAGCACGATACGGCCCACCAGTGCAGGGTTTGCAAAGTTCATGCCAATGCCGCCGAACAGCTGCTTGACCACGATGATGGCAACCAGGTCGCCGATGATGAGCTGGCCGATGGGCATGCCCACGGGCACGTTCATGGCCAGAATGATGCCGGTGACCACAGCGGACAGGTCGCTGATGGGGTTTGCCTTCTTCAGCAGCTTGCAGTACAGCCACTCAAAGGCCACACATGCCACAACGGACACTGCGGTGACCAGCAGGGCACGCGCGCCAAAGATGATTGCAGAGGCCACCACACAGGGGCACAGGGCAACGATCACGTTGGCCATCAGGCTCTGGGTCGTTTCCTCACTGCGCAGGTGCGGGGAGGCCGAAACAATAAGCTTCGTATCCATTACTTATTGCCTCCTTTTTTGATTTCACCAAGGTAGAACGCCTTTGCCAGGCCCATCATCTGGGTGCAGGGGCGCTTTGCCGGGCAGACAAAGGTGCAGGAGCCGCAGTTGAAGCAGTAATCAACATGCAGCTTGCCCAGCTCCTGAACGTCGCGGGCAGCGTAAGCCTGGTTGACCTCCACGGGCTCCAGACCCATGGGGCAGTACTCCACGCAGCGGCCGCAGCGGATGCAGGGGTTGACCTGCGGGGGCTCTGCAGCAGCGGCACTGAGCATGATCAGGCCGGAGGTGGTCTTGGTGGTGGGGTAGCTCAGGTTCTCCACAGCGGGGCCCATCATGGCACCGCCGGCAACCACCTTGCCCAGCTCCACACCGCCCTTGATGCCGGCAGCGTTCAGAACATCCTCGTAGGCAGTGCCCACGGGAACGATCAGGTTCTGGGGCTTTGCGCAGGCATCGCCGTCCACGGTGATGGTGCGTTCGACCACCGGCATACCGGTAGCCAGGTACTTGCCCAGGGTAGAAACAGAGGTCACGTTCATCACGATGGCACCTGCATCTGCGGGCAGACCGCCGTGCGGAACCTCGCGGCCCAGGCACTTCTCGATCAGGATCAGCTCTGCGCCGGTGCCGTAAACACTGGGCAGTGCCTTGACCTCGATGGCGGGCTTGTCTTTGGTCTTCTGGTTCAACAGCTCGATGCACTCGGGCTTGTTGTTCTCAATGCCGATGACGCACTTCGGGATGCCGGTGTACTTCAGCACGGCCTCGATGCCGCGGACGATATCATCGCTGCAGTTCAGCATCTCCTGCGTGTCGCTGGTCAGCCAGACTTCACACTCGGAAGCGTTGATGAGCAGGGTGTCCACGGTCTGCTTGGGCTGCAGCTTGACATCGGTCGGGAAGCCTGCGCCGCCCAGACCCACCAGGCCGCACTCACGCACGGCTGCCAGGAAGCTGGCCTTGTCGGTGACCTCGGGTGCCTTCACGGCAGGGTCCACGGTCTGCTTGCCATCGGTCTTGATGACAACAGAGTCGCACATCCGGCCATTGGAGAGACGGAAGGGTTCTACAGCGGCCACAGTACCAGAAACACTGGAGTGGATATTTGCAGAGACGAAACCGCCTGCCTCGCCGATCTTAGTGCCAACAAACACTTCGTCGCCCTTTTTGACCAGGGCTTTCGCCGGAGCGCCGATGTGCTGGCTCATCAGGATGCGTACCTGCGCGGGCAGAGGCATCGGAACTGGTTTGCTTGCAGCGGTTGCCTTGTCATGCGGCGTATGCGCGCCAAGCGCCGCACGTTTCAGCTTGTTCAACATGGAATAAATCCCCCATTCTGCTTGAATTGCCACCCCTGCCCTCATGCGGGCGCACTGCGGCAGGGACAGCAGCTGCTTAACACAGTTATTGTATCATTTTACAGCCGGAAGTTCAACGACAACAGCACCAAAATGATGCAATTTCCTCAATTTTCTTTGCCATTTTTAACGATTAGCCGTATCTAACCAATTGTCTTTTTATTAACAACCACCAACTTTACGCAACTTTACTGCCGTTTGCCTTTCTGCCGGGATTATGGTATACTGTTGCTAATGACCCTGCGGAACGTCCCCTGCTCCGCATTTGAACGACCGGGCCATGCCCGCCAAGGAGGATCGGATACCATGAAAGTTCTCAAAGCTCTGCTTGCCATCTTCACGTTCTTAGCCGCCGCACTCACCTGCACGCTTCTCTTTGTGCAGGACAGAAACGCCCCCCACTATATCAAGATCTACGAGAACGAGCAGTAAGCAGTTTCTCTGACAGACAAGATCCCCCGGAAAGCGGCCCGCGCCGCCCTCCGGGGGATCTTTATGCTTTATGTTTTCTTTCCTCTGTATCGGGGAACGCTCAGTTCACGTCGAACAGGCAGACCAGCTGATAAGTCGTTGTCAAACCAGCACTGTTTTCTGTTTTTACAAAGGCTACACCGATTCTGTCTGCCAGATTGTATGCGCTGGTATCTTTGAACAGCACATCATACTTGGCACTGCCCTTCACCGCCGGGTTGCCACTTGTCAGACCAGGAATCACATTCTTATCCGTCAGGCCAACTACGATCTTCGCATTGCCGCCCATTTTTGCGACAATTTTCTGATACTCTTCTGCGTAGGTAACGGACTTCTCACGGTTTTCCAGCCAGTTGTTCAGCAGTTCTTTTGTGATCTCGCTGTACTTTGCACTGTAATACACCTGACCCAGGCCCTCCTTGGAGTCTGCTGCCATGTGATTCACAGTGTCAACCACGTTAGCAGTATCGATATCCGGAATCACCTTATCCGGGTCGGTGGTGCCGTCGCAGGCGGTCAGCATTGCCAGTGCCAGAACACCGGCCAGAACAAGTGCCAGAACTTTTTTGAAACGTTTCATTGCAATGCCTCCTTGATTTTATTTAATCGTTATCTTCACACCCGAGCAGGAATCTTATGTAGGCAAAGGTGCGCTCCTGCCCCAGATCCCGGACCATCAGCAGCAGCTTTTCCAGCAGCGCCCTTGTTTCGGGATGGAGCAGATAGTGATCCTTGCTCTTTTCATAATACTGCCACGGGGATGCGTCGGTGTACTTGTCGCCCAGATAGATCTGGCTGGCCGCCACGCGGTCGCAGACCATCTCGCAGACATAGCGCAGGGGCATTTTCATGCCGCCCAGGCCGGATTTGTTGGTTGTGTAGTCGATCCAGTATTCCAGATGGTGCTTGTTGCGGCCCTTATGGTGGAGCCATGCCGAGGAATAGCCCCGGGCGGCGCGCTCTGCCTCGTTGGGGCTGTGGTCGCCCTGATAGTAGATGCAGCCCGGGATGAACTCGGTGGGGCTGTACTTGCTCAGGTCATGGGTCAGGCCCTGCTGATAAAGGCCGCATTCAAAGCAATACTTCATCACCAGCAGTTTATGCCGGGTGATGGTCTCAAAGTGTCCCTTGATGTTCATTGGAGGGTACCTCCCCGGAATCTTACCGTTACCCTGCCCTCTTTCAACCTGCGCAGATCGTCGCTCTCCGAAAAATCCTCCCGGTCGCGGGTCAGGTTGGGGTTGTAGTAGGGGTCATCCAGAATGTTTTCCTTGCCGTGGATGGTGTAGAGCCGCTGCTGCTCCGCCGCAAAGCGGGCCGCCTTAACGGGGTCTTTTTCATCCCCGCCCCGGCTCTTGCTCTCATAGTGGATGAGCTCGGCGTAGGGGGTCCAGGCAATGCGGTAGCCCGCATCCCGCACCCGCAGGCAGAAGTCCACATCGTTGAAGGCCACGGCGAACTGCTCGTCCAGTCCGTGCATCTCGTCATAGACGGCGGTCTTTACCAGCAGGCAGGCACCGGTCACGCCGGAGAAGTCCTGCACGGTAGAGGTGCGGAACAGATAGCCGCTGCCGCCCTTCTTCTTATACTTGTGGCTGTGGCCCGCGTAGCCGCCCAGACCGGTCACGATCCCGGCGTGCTGGATGGTCTCATCCGGGTACCAGAGCATGGCACCGCAGATCGCCGCACCGCCGGGGTGGGCACACTGCCGGAGCAGCTCCGTGAGCCAGTCGCCGTTTACCACTTCCACATCGTTGTTGAGCAGCAGCAGATAGTCGCCCTCTGCCGCTTTCCGGCCAAAGTTGTTGATGGCCGAGAAGTTGAAGCCCTTGCCCGGGTAGGTGACCACCTTCAGGCCATCGTACCGCTGCCGGGCCTTCTCGTAATAGGCAAAGGTGGCCGGGTCTGTGGAGTTGTTCTCAATGACGATGACCTCGAACCGGTCCCAGGTGGTCTTTTTCCAGATGCTCTGCAGGCACTTTTCCAGATCCTCGGTGTGATCCTTGTTGGGGATGAGGATGCTCACCTTCGGCTCCCCCACAATGTCCCACCTGACCCGATAGGTGCTGGGGTACAGGCCATCCTCTATGGTACCGGTGCGGCCGGTGCGCTCCAGATGGTCGGCCAACGCCTTCTTTGCCGCTTTGGCAACGTAAGGCTTGGCATCGGTGCCGCCGGAGGTCGAACCTTCGTGCACCCGCCAGTAGTAGAGCACCTGCGGCACATGGGCCGCGCCGCCCACCTGCTCAATGAGCCGGAGGAAAAGGTCGTGGTCCTGACTGCCATCACATTCGGGGCGTTCCCCGCCTACCTGCTCGAACAGCTCCCGCCGGAACACGGCCAGATGGCAGATGTAGTTGCAGCAGAGCAGATAATCCGGGGCGTAATCGGGTTTGAAGTGGGCCACCAGCGGCTTTTCGATCTTTTTGGTGAAGAGGGCCTCGTCGCTGTACAGGAAGCCGTCCGGCTCCCCTGCCTCGCGCAGCTGCCGGATCGCCTGACCCATGGTGTACATGGCGTGGGGCGCAAGGATGTCATCGTGGTCGGCCAGCGCCAGATATTCCCCCGATGCCAGTTCAGCGGCGGCGTTGGTGTTGGCCGCAATGCCCTTGTTTTCGATCTTTTTGTATACGATGTGTTGATATTTCGCCTGATATTCCCTTACAATATCCCCCACACTGCTGTGGGCGGCATCGGAGGCATCCGCCAGGCAGAGCTCACCATTGGGAGCGGTCTGGTTCACGAAGGAATCCAGAAACTGCCGCAGAAACACCTCAGGAGTATTATACAACGGTGTCAACACGGAAATCGTCGAAAGTTGGCAGTTTTCAAAATTTTTTCCTGCCATTTCGGCTCTCTGGGCTTCCAGCACCTTTTTTGCGGGCAGGTAGCGGGCCTTTTTGCCAAAGCACCGCCGCCTGACAAAACCCGCGCCCCGGGCCAGCATGGTGCCAAGACCCTCGTCCTTTGTCAGCTGCACCGCATAGCCTGCCAGCTCTCTGGCACGTTTCAATCGCACATTCATGGCTCAGGCCTCGCCGCGCTGGGTGGCCTTGTAGGCCGCGCAGACTGTCTCGGTATCGCCGTTCATTTTCAGGTGGCCGTGGCTCAGCCATGCCACCTTGCTGCACATCCGCTCGATCTGCTCGATGGAGTGGGACACCAGAATGACGGTGGTGCCGCCTGCCATCAGCTCCTTCATCCGTTTTTCGCATTTCTGCTGGAACAGGAAGTCGCCCACCGAGAGCACCTCGTCCGCAATCAGGATATCGGGCTTGGTGATGGTGGCAATGGCAAAGCCGATGCGGGCCACCATGCCGGAGGAGTAGTTTTTCAGCGGCACATCCAGAAAGTTCTGCAGCTCGCTGAACTCCACGATCTCGTCGAACTTCTCGTCCAGATACTTGGGCGAGAACCCCAGCACCGTGCCGTTGAGGTAGATGTTCTCCCGGGCGGTCAAGTCCATGTCAAAGCCCGCACCCAGCTCGATGAGCGGGGCGATGGTACCGTTGACGGTGACTTTGCCCTTGGTGGGCTTGTACACGCCCGCAATGGTCTTGAGCAGGGTGGATTTGCCCGAGCCATTCAGGCCCACCAGACCGTAAAAATCGCCGGGCATGATGTCCAGGCTCACGTCCTTCAGGGCGTAAAACTCGTCGTACTGCAGGCGGCCCTGCACCATGGCCAGCAGATATTCCTTCAGGCTCTCGTGCTTTTCGGTGGAGAGGTTGAAGCACATGGACACGTTGTCCACTTTGATGATCGGTTCCATTCTTCTCCCCTCCTTAAATATGCAGCACAAAACGATCCTGCGTTTTGCGGAACATGTGCACGCCCACCCACATGGAGACCACTGCGCAGATGCCGCAGACCGCAAACATGTTGAGGTCCAGCGGGATGCCCCACATCAGGGTGCGACGGAAGCCGGTGATATACCAGTACATGGGGTTCAGCTTGATGATCTGCTGCATGTTGAACCCGCCGATGGAAAAGGTCATCTGGGTGGGGTCATAGAAGATGGCGGAGAAGTAGAGCAGTGCCGTGATGAACACGCTCCAGATGTGCATGATGTCCCGGAAGAACACCGTTGCCGCCGCCAGGAACAGACCCACCCCCAGGCTGAAGAAGAAGAGGGTGATGAGCGGGTAGAGCGCTTCCAGAAGGGTCAGGTGGAAGGGCGCGCCGGTAAAGATCATCACCAGCAGCAGGGCCACAAAGCTGAACACGCAGTTCACCATGGCAAAGCAGCACTTTTCCAGCGGGAAGATATACTTGGGGATATACACCTTTTTCAGCAGGGGGGCAGCGCTGAGCACGCTGCTCATGCTGGAGGAGGTGGCTTCGTTGAAGAAGTTGAAGAGCAGCTGACCGCACATCAGGAACACCGGGAAGTTGTCGATGCCGCTGCCCCGCATATCCATCAGGCTGCTGAACACAGCCCAGTAGACCAGGCACATCAGCAGAGGGTTCAGCACGCTCCACAGCACACCCAGCACGCTGCGGCGGTATTTCAGCTTGAAATCACGGCTGACCAGATTCCACAACAGATAGCGGTAGCGCCAGAAGCCGTTGAACATTCCTTTCAGTTTCGCCACGGGCTATCACCACTTTTCAAAGAATTCAAACTTCTGGGCTGCAAAGGGCTCATGCAGCTTGTCCTTTGCGCTGGTCTTGTGCTCACAGCCGCAGTCAGGCCACTGCACGTTCACGGTGGGGTCATCGTAGGGGATGCCGCCCTCGCTGGTGGGGTCATAGACATCGGTGCACTTGTAGCAGAACTCGGCCACATCGCTCAGCACCAGGAAGCCGTGGGCAAAGCCCTCGGGGATATAGAACATCTTCTTGTTCTCCTCGCTCAGGGTCACGCCCACCCACTTGCCAAAGGTGGCGCTGTGGGGGCGGCAGTCCACGGCAACATCATAGACCTCGCCCTTGGTCACACGCACCAGCTTGCCCTGGGTGTGGTTCTTCTGGAAATGCAGGCCGCGCAGCACGCCGCGGGTGGAGCGGCTCTGGTTGTCCTGCACGAACTCCTTGTCGATGCCGGCAGCAGCAAACTGATCCTTCTGGTAGGTCTCCATAAAATAACCGCGGTCATCACCGAACACCTGCGGCTCAATGACCACAACACCAGGGATCTCGGTCTCAGTAAACGTAAACTTGCCCATATTTCTTTTTCCTCTCTGTTTTCTTTCAGAAAATTTTGTCTGTTTGTAGTATATGGAAAAGTCCTTGCGGGCTTTTGCGCGATAGATCAAACTTTCCCTTCCTGCCAAGGCCTCCCCTGGTAGGGGAGCCTCTGGCGAAACGGGTCAGTGCTTACTTCTTGATTTACCTTTCTTCCATTTTATTCTCAGCCGCACCACGCCGAACGCCGCAAGAGCGGCCAGCACGGTGGCACCGACCGAGATGGCCAGCAGGCCGCCTGCGATCCTCTTTGGCCCCACATCCCGGGAGGCGGGCAGGGTGGCGTTGGCGCTCTTGGCCAGCAGCTCCTCCAGCCCGGTCACAGCGGCAGGCACCCGGACGCTGGCCGTTTCCTGCACGTCCCGCCCATGAATGGTATACACCGCATACACCGCCGGGTCAACCCCCAAGAGGTATCGTTCGGGCAGTTCCAGCGTGACCGACACATCCGCAGCGGTCAGGCCGTCGGCCAGCAGCAGCTTCACGCCGGGGTCAGAAACCGTCACCGTGCCCAGCGTGCTGCCGCCGCCCGCCACTTCCAGCTCCCCGGTCACGCCCTGGGCAGGGATCTCGGTGTAACCGGTGTAGCGGGCAAAGGCATCGTCCAGCAGGGTGCGGACATCGTTGTATTTGTCGGTCTTGATCTGGCTCTGCATGGTCACGCAGATCAGCCGCACGCCGTTCTGCTCCGCCAGGCAGACATAGCTGTACCGGGCAATGTTGGTGTAGCCGATCTTGGAGCCCAGGATGGCCGGGATATAGTACCGGCTGGAGCCCACCCGCATTTTATCCTGCTGGTGGAAGTACCGGGTCACGGGCTGGACATTGGTCGGGCCCATGGTGTACATCTCGTTCCGGGTAAACAGCGTCTCGAACCCGGGCTGGGTCAGCGCCCAGCGCAGGATCTGCGCCATGTCATAGCAGCTGGTGTAGTGGTCCTCATCGCTGATGCCGTGGGGGTTGGCAAAGTGGGTGTGTTCCAGCCCCAGCTCCTTTGCCTGCGCGTTCATGGCGGCCACACCGCCTTCAATGGAGCCGCCGCCGAAGTATTCGGCCAGCAGGTTGGCCCCATCGTTGGCGCTGGCCATCATGGTGGCATACAGGGCATCGGTCAGGGGCACTTCCTCCCCTTCCTGCAGGGCGATATGGCTGGAATCGGTGCCCGCCAGCGAGTAGACATCCTCGTGGCTGACCGTCAGCTTGACATTGTCCCACTTGCCCTGGGCCTTTTCACAGGCAAGGCCCAGCGTCATCACCTTGGTGATGGATGCCGGGTGCAGTTCCTCGTTCATGTTCTGCTGGGCCAGCACCAGACCGGTGTCGGCATCGATGATGCAGTACGCTTCCGTAGCCGTCAGTGCAGGCCCGGCAGCTGCCGCGCCCGGCGCAAACGCCGCCAGTGCGGTCAAAAGCACCGCACACAGCATGGCGATGTGTTTTTTCATTCCAGTTCCTCTATCTCAAGATATTATGATATAGTATACCACATTTTTATCCCTCTGAAAAGAGAAACCCTCAGTTCCACTCCCGGAGCACCGGCTGCAGCTGCTGACCGTGCAAAGCCGCCTCCAGTGCAGCGGGCAGCAGGGTGAGATCCGCCTTCAGACTCTGGGGTTTCTGCGCTGCATCGTCCTGTCCGTAGGGCACAAAGTAATAGTGCTTGCGCTGCATCAGCCGGGCGATGTTCTCCCCGGAAGCCCCCAGCCCATCGTTGGTGGAGACAGCCAGCAGCACCGGGCACCCGACCCGCAGCAGGCTTTTTGCCGCCAGCGTGACCGGCGTGTCGGAAAGGCCCGCCGCCAGCCGGGCCAGTGTGGTTCCGGTGCAGGGGGCCACCACCAGTGCCCGGGCCAGCTGCCGCGGCCCCAGCGGCTCCACATCCTGCAGGGTATCCAGCACCCTGTGGCCGGTCAGGGTCTCCAGCCGATCCTTCCACTCATCCGCCCGGCCAAAGCGGGTGTTCAGGCCGGAGGCCGCATAGCTCATCACCGGCAGCAGCTCCCAGCCCTGCCGCACCAGCTGTTCGGCCTGAGCCACCGCCGCGCCCAGCGTGCAGAAGCTCCCGCAGACCGCAAACGCCACTGTCCCGCGCAATTGCCTTTTCATGGTGTTCCCTCCCTTTCCGCCAGGATCTCACAGACCGTCCGGGCCAGAGCCTCGCCCGCCGTTTCGGGGGCGCAGGCCGTGGGCAGGCTCAGGGCATGGATGGCCCGGTGCCCCAGCCGCCGGGCCGCGGCAAAGTCAGTGCCGCCCGGCTTGGATGCCAGATCCACGATCAGGCTCCCGGGCCGCAGGGCTGCCAGCACGGCTTCCGTCAGAACAGGGGCCGGGATGGTATTCACCACCGTGTCAAAGGCCGGAGCGGCCTGTTCCAGCCGGGCCAGATCCACCGCCCGCAGGCTGAAACTCTCCGCCAGTGCCCGCTGGGCCGGCCGCCGCGCGGCCACCGTCACCTGTGCTCCCAGTGCCGCCAGCCGTACCCCAAGCGCCTGCCCCACCGGCCCAAAACCGGCCAGCAGGATGGCGCTGTTCCAGAGCGTCCGCGTCCGCTCCGCCATCAGGATGCCGATGCAGCCCTCTGCTGTCGGGATGGCGTTGCAGAGGATCAGTTCCTCCCGGGCAAAGTAGTCCACCAGCTCCACGCCCGCCTCCGCCGCGATCTGCCTTGCCTGCGCCGAGAGCTTTCCGCCCAGCGCCAGCGCTCCCGGTTTTGCGGCCCGCAGCAGCTCCGCCAGCGGGGTGCGGCTCTCGTCCAGCGGCAGCGGCAGTAAGATGTAATCGGCCAGTGCCGTCTGCTCCGGCCCGCCCACCGCAAACCCGGCACGGGCCAGCGCCCGGCCTGCCGCCGCCAGCCGCGCGTCCGTTCCGATCACCGCAAATCGTCTTTGTCCATCCATTCCCGGCCCCTCCTCCCCATGGTCTGCGTCATCCTATGCCCATGGAGCGCCGGGTGTGAAAAAGCCGCCGCTCTCCGTCAGGAAAGCAGCGGCGATCTGTTTTTTACGATATCGGCTTTTCGGTCAGAGCGGCGGCAGAGATTGCCTCCGGCTCCTCCATGTTTCGCGTCCGCTCCACGGCCTCACGCATCCGCGGCAACTGGACGGCTTCATCAAAATCCGCATATTCCTTTGCGTAGGCAGGCACCATCTCCAACCGGTATTCTGCACTTGCAACGCTCCATTCCCGGATAGAAAAGTGCTCCGGCGGGAAATTCAGCCAGTTTCCACTCTCTCCAAACTGCGAGACCGCGTCCACCTGAATGCGGAACAGATTCTTCGCATAGTAAGCGGTCCTTGCGATATTTTTCCGGTAGAGCTTCTGCAGATCCTTTTCCCGGCTCGTCGCCTTGCAATACGTCACAAATCGGGTGTCTGCCATCCGCTCTCTGGCTTCCAGCAGGCTCAGGATCGTGCCCTGCTCATCTACCAGATACCCGTTGGTCGTTGGGTCCAGCATATACCACTTTTCCTGCGACCGGTCGTAGATCTCCGTGACAACGTGACAATCAAAATCGAAGGGAGAATAGGGCAGGAAGCGCACACGCCGTGCGTAGATTCCCAGTGCCAGGCAGACCTCCTCCAGAATTTTAGCCTTATTCAGGCAGTTGATGCCCTGTTCCGGTTTATTCAGACTATAATCCAAAAGCGCCAGGGCGTTGCAGTCCACATGGCCGTCGTACCACGGGCTGTGCGTCAGCTTAGGCGAGAGGTATTTCAGCACCCGAATTGCCCGCTGCAGGTCCGTGCCTTTTCCTGCAATTTTCTCAAAGGGATACTTTTTCAGGAGGTCGGCATACTCCGGGCAGTCCATGCGATATTCCACCGCCGTGCTCTTTCCCGGTTGAAAGCTCCGATTGTTCCGCAGAATTCCGCGGTAAACATTGTAAAGGACTTCTGTCTCTTCAAAATTCATTGTTTTTCCCCTCTCTTTTTTGGATAGACGAACGAATGGCCGTAAGTGTTCATTTTTCCCTCTATTTTCAGACCCTATCGTTTTTTATGATACCACGGTTTCCCTGCTCATGCAATGCAAAATGCCCGGCCATGCGGGCGTTCCCACACAGCCGGGCGGCTTCCTTTTTCATCATTCGGGTCTGCTCAGGGCCGCTTATACTTCAGCGGTGTCTGCACCTGAGCACGGATCTTGAGCAGATAGGTCCGGGTCTGCTCGGTGCCCCGCAGGATGGCCTCCACCTGTTCCCGCTGCTCCGGGGTCAGGGCCTTGTCCTCGGCCAGCAGGTCGGCGTTGCCCTCAATGACGGCCAGCGGCGTTTTGAGCTCATGGGAAAGCTGGATGATCTGCTCCCGCTGCTGCTGCTCCATTTTCCATTGGGCCTGCAGGCTGGCCGTCAGCTCCTGCCCCATGGTCTGCAGGGCAGCCAGTGTCTCGGCGTATTCCCGCACCTGCGCCCCGGAAAAATCGATCTCTTCCACGCCCTTTTTCTCAGCCACCTGCCGGGAGACCTCGGTCAGGCGGGCCGTCTCCCGGGCCAGAAACTTTCTGGAGCGGTGGGTGCTCCACACCACCGCTCCCACCAGCAGCAGAATGCCCAGAATGCAGTGCACCGTCTGCACATCTGGCAGCTTTCCCCGCAGCGCAGGGGCGGCGTAGGGCACGGCATAGTCAAATTGCAGCAGACAGACCGTTCCGTCCTGCAATTTTGATGTCATATAATACTGTGTGTATCCAAAATGCCAGCGGGTTTTCCCCTGCCGGTTCTCCATTGCCCGCTGCAAGTGCCCTGCATCCATATTGGTGGCCAGCACCTCGCTGCTGTCCGGCGCGGCAAACAGGGCGTAACGGCACAAGGAGTCCAGCTGGGTCTCATCAAAGGTGGCGGCAGTCATGCCCGGCAAAACGTCCTGTGCAGCCTTCTGGCAGGCCTGCGCGGCCTGATTGGCCGGGAGCGCCAGCCCACTGTTGATGACGCACATCAGCGCCGCAAACCACAACAGCAGCGCCAGCACACAGCAAAAAACGGTCTGCACCAGATATCGCAGCAGTACACCCCGCAGGGAGATCAGCCCTCGTTTTTCCATTGATATCCCACACCCCATACGGTATTGAGCAGCTTTTCCGGCTCCGGCACGCCCGCCGCCCGCAGCTTTGCCCGGATATTTTTGATGTGCTGTGTCACGGCTGTGTCGTCCGCAGTGCCGTCAATACCAAAAACCGCTTCGTAAATTTGCTCCTTGGTAAAGGTCTGCCCAGCGTGCAGCGCCAGATACTCACAGATGGCATACTCGGAGCGGGTCAGCGGCAGAGGAGTTTCTCCCACCGCCGCCTCCCGCGCGGACAGGTCAAAACTGACCCCGCCGCGCACCAACCGATGCACCGGGGTGCGGTTCTGCCGCCGCAGATGCGCCGCCACCCGCGCCCGCAGCTCTGCCACCCGGAAGGGCTTGGACAAAAAGTCGTCTGCCCCGATGCCCAGCCCCTCCAGAACAGACGCTTCGTCTGTCCGGGCCGTCAGAAACAGAATGGGGGCATCGGTCAGGCCCCGGATGCGGCGGCAGACGGCAAAGCCATCCTCCCCGGGCATCATCACATCCAGCAGGATGCAGTCCGCCCAATGGCAGAGTTGTTCGGTAAGCTCCGCGCCGGAGAGCCGCGTTTCCACCCGGTGGCCGTCCCGCTCCAAGGCAGTGCGGATCAGCTTGCAGAGTTCTATATTGTCATCCACTGCCAGAATATTTGCCACAAGATCACCTCAAAGCGTTATAAACAAGGCAGGATGCCCCATACAGCAGATACACATGGGCGGGGTAGAACCAGTAGAACAGCTGCTTGTGTCCGCTGCCACGCTGCCCGTTGTACAGCAGCATCAGCAGCACCGCCGCCACCCCGAACCACTCGTAGTTGTTGGTGAACATCTGGGTCCAGACAAAGCCCTCCTGCCGGCAAGCCATCCCGAAGGTCAGCACAAAATCACACAGGAAAATCACCAGTGCCCATACCGTCAGCTGCACTTTGCGCCGTCCACGCAATGCATACAGCAGCGCACCGCCCAGCAAAAAGCTCCAGCTGCCGTCCGTGATGCTGGTCCACAGGGGCAGCGGGCTGGTGATGACAAACGCCACCACCGTGGAAGCCCACGGCATCTGCTGGATCTGGGGGAAAGCGCTCAGGAACGCCATTATCACAAACGGCCAGCACAAAACGGCGGCAATGGCAGCTATGCCTTTTGCAAATTTCTTTTCCCGCAGCCAGTCGATGCCCTGCCAGACGATGCACAGCAGCATCAGATCCTGAAAAATAGCGTTCAGCGGGTAGAAGCCATCCCCGCGCCGGAAGGCTTTGGCGTAGATCATAAAAAATTCCAGCGCCGCCATGGCCGTTCCGATACCCCAGATGCGGATAAAATACCGCCTGCGGTCATGGGTGTGGGCAAAGCCCTCCACCGTGCAGAACAGAAACAGCGGTGCGCTGAGCCGCCCCAGCATACTGAACACCGTTGGGATGCAGCCGGTGAATTCAAAGAAATAATGAATGTGATCCAGCACCATCAGCGCCAGTGCAATGGTCTTGAGCTGGGTACCGTCCAGCCCGTTTTTCAATTTTGTCAGCATACAAATTCCCCTTTCGATGATGCTATCATTGTAACAGGGAAATCTGTAGGAATTCTGAGGGAGAACTTATTTTTCCAGATAATAGCACACCAGATCCGTGGGGCCGCGCTCTGCATGGCGCATGGCCTTGTGTTCGATGCCCTCATAGGCAAAGCCCAGCATTTTCAGCAGCTCCCCGGAGATGGTGTTATAGGCATAATGCCCACCCGTGAAAAGCACCGTATCCGTTTTCTCGAAGAACGCCTGAATCACAGCCGCCAGCGCTTCCCGGGCATAGCCCTGCCGCCGGACATCCGGGGCCATCTCAATGCCCAGCTCCCAGCCGGGCACGGCACGCTCGGCATCCATCAGCGAGATCACGCCGATCACACGCCCATCTGCCTTGCGGACAACGCTGTAACGGGTCTGTCCCGCAAATTTCTGCATCAGACGGTCATATTCCTCATCCATTGCATCAAAGGCATGATAACCGCCGCAATCCAGCGTGGTCTGCTCATCCGAGAAAATCGCAAATACGTCCTGCGCGTCCTCCACCCGGAACTGCCGCAGCTGCAGACGCTCTGTCTCGATTTCAAACACTTCCATTTGTACCTCGTTATTTTCAGGTTCTATCGTACTTTTTAATGATACCACTGTTTTCCGACCTGCGCAATGTAAAAAGCCCGGCCATGCGGGCACTCCCACACAGCCGGGCCAATTCAATTTCATTTTGCAGAACACTTTTCAGCATCGATGGCCAGCACGAACATCAGCACATGGAGCGCGTCTGCCGGGTCAACGATATCCAGCACATAGGTGTCTGTCCATTGCAGCAGCTCTTTGGAAACCGTTGCGACTGTCTCTCCCACCGGCTTTGTAATGGTGTAATCCCACCCAGGGAAATCTCCCTCCACATGCCAGCCATTGAAATCGATGTTATACTTGGGCTTGAACCAGCCCAGTTCCTTTTCGAGGCAGCCGATATAATTTTCGCCCTCATAGAGTTCAAACTTGGGCAGCCAGGTCAGCACCTCCTGCTTGACAGTACCAAGCTCGTTCTCTTCCGTGTCGAAGATTTTCAGGCAGTGCCCCCACGAGAGCTGCCCTTTTACCACATAGACCGTGTTCTCGTTTTCATCATAGATATCGTAGCTGTCGAACCACGAAAACATCCGTTGTTTGAATAGAAGCTTCATCCTGCCCCTCCTCTTTTTGCGATTTCACCGCAAACGGAATACATGCTTATCCCATATACGATTCAGGGACGGGTTTTAAGGCAGAAGCTACAAAATTTTTTTCAAACAACAAACCCCCAAGGAATTTCTTCCTCAGGGGTTTCATGTAAGTCGGCGACTACCTATTTTCACGCGCCGTTTCCAGCGAACTATCTTGGGCACGAGTGAGCTTAACTTCTGTGTTCGGAATGGGAACAGGTGGAACCTCACCGTCATCGTCACCGACCAATATGA